>JAYVGF010000121.1:0-2866 GCA_043772415.1 Betaproteobacteria bacterium | reverse complement strand
GGCCGATGTGCGCCTGCGGGCCGGTGAGCGGCGCGGCGAGGCCGATTTTGATGACGCCGGGCTGGGCGGCAACTGGCGTCACCTTAGGCCCATCGGTTTTGGATGCAGGCGACTCGCCCTTGCCACAAGCAGCAAGTACAAGCGCGGAAATAATCAGTAAACCGGTGTATTGTATTTTCATGATGTCCCTCGATAGGCGTGTTGTTCTGATGGGCTTGATTATGCGTAGCCCGACTGGGCTTGTCAATTTACGGCACCCGATGTTGCAGACAATAAAAAAGCCGACGCAAGGTCGGCTTTTTTGGAAACATATCATCTTACTTCTTTTGTGCCAATACCCATTTCACCAAAGTCTTGATGTCTTCGTCTTTGACGGCTGGATTTGGCGGCATGGCCATCGGGCCCCACACGCCGGAACCTCCTTCTTTAACTTTCTTTACCAGCTTGGCTTCGGCGTCTTTGTCACCTGCGTATTTAGCGGCGATTTCCTGGAATGCTGGACCAATCAGTTTTTTGTCGGCAGCGTGGCAAGCGGTACAGGCGCTTTTGGCGGCTAAGTCAGGGTTCGCGTTTGCGGCACCGGCGACTAAAAGCGAAGCGGCGGCGATAAGGGCAAGATTAAATTTCATGGGGTTCTCCATAGGGTCTAAATAAATGCTGTCGAAATAAATATCATTTCGGCGCTATTTTGCCAGCTTTCAGCGTGTTCACCAAATGATTTAACTCACTAATCGGCGGTAGGCAGCTAACGCCTTGGCACACCCAGGCGTTGACAGCGTCGCTGCGCGGTTTATCCAGCACGCCGGGCAGACCGCTGGTATTTTCCGGTAAGGCAAGAACCATCGTGTCCGGCATATATAGAGTAGCGAGCGTTTTTTGCCACCCTCCCACTTTATTATTTTTATCAATTAAAACAATAAGTTGCGTTGGATCATGGGCTTCGGCTAAAGCAAAGCTCAAAGTCGCAAAACCGGACGGGCTTTGCGCCATCTCGGGGTAAAATAATTTAATGGTGCGCTCGGCGGCGGCAAGATAACGCGGCTCGCCGATGAGATGGCCGAGTCGTTGCAGCGCAAACGCGGCGACATGATTGCCGGCCGGGGTCGCGTTGTCGTGCGCCGGTTTCGGGCGATGGATCAGGCGCTCGTGATCGTGGCTGGTGAAAAAGAATCCGCCGGATGCCTGATCTTCAAATTGCGCCAGCAACACCTCGGCGAGTTGTTGTGCGAATTTCAAGTCGTCCGCGTGAAATTTGGCTTGCATCAATTCCAGCAAGGCATCGAGCAAAAAAGCGTAGTCGTCGAGATAGGCGTTGAGATGCGACTTGCCGTCTTTGTGTGTCGCTAATAATCTACCGTCGCGCCACATTTCATTGCGGATGAAATCCAGCGCGCGTCGCGCTGATGCGCGCCAATCCGGACGATCGAATACCACACTGGCACGCGCGAGGCCCTTTATCATCAGCGCGTTCCAACTGACCAGGATTTTTTCATCGCGGTGCGGATGCTCGCGCTGTTCACGCACGGCGTAGAGTTTCGCGCGCGCCGAGGCTAATAATTCTTCACATGCTTCTACCGTAATACCAGAGGCTTTCGCCATCAGTTGCGAAGTTTCAACAATACGCAAATGCCAATGCGCACCTTCAAAATTCGGCGCGCCTTCCAGGCCATAATGCGGCGCGAATAGGGCGTATTCCTCTGCGCTCAAAATGTTTTTTATTGGTTCGCGCGTCCACACATAAAACGTGCCCTCTTCGCCTTCAGAATCGGCATCGATAGACGAATAAAATCCGCCTTGCGGGGCTCGCATATCACGCATCACCCACGTCGCAGTTTCTTCGACGACTTGTTTGAACTGCGGGTCTTGCGTCAGCAACCAAGCGTCAGCGTATATGCGCAACAATGGTCCGTTGTCGTACAACATTTTTTCAAAATGCGGAATGCTCCATTGACCATCGACGCTATAGCGCGCGAAGCCGCCGCCAAGATGATCATAGATGCCACCATTGGCCATTTTTTTCAGCGTGAATGCCGCCATCGTCAATGGCTCGTCGTATTTCGTCGCCGCATAACGACGCAACAGAAATTCGATTTCGCCTGGATGGGGAAATTTCGGCGCCGCGCCGAAGCCGCCATCCACCGCATCAAAGGAATGACGCAACACGGTGTAAGCCGTTTCCAGCGGCGCATCACTGATCTGCACATTATCTAAAGCTTGCGGCAACATCTGCTCGAACGCCGCGAGCAAAGACATATTTTGCTTCACAATCTCTTCGCCGTTGCTCAAACGAAACGTCGCCACACGCCCCATCAAGCCGACAAAACCGGGCAAGTTATAGCGCGGCTCTTTGGGAAAATACGTTCCGCCGAAAAACGGCGTACCGTCAGGTTGCAAAAACATAGTCAACGGCCAGCCGCCGCCGCGCCGTGTCAGCATGTAATGTGCGCTTTGATAAATCGAATCCAGATCCGGCCGCTCTTCACGATCGACTTTGATATTGATGAACAACTCGTTCATCACTTTCGCCGTGGCTTCATCTTCAAAACTTTCGTGCGCCATCACATGGCACCAGTGGCACGCGGAATAACCGATGGATAACAATATCGGTTTGTTCTCCTTGCGCGCGCGCGTCAGCGCTTCATCATTCCAAGCATACCAATCAACCGGATTGTCGGCGTGTTGTTGGAGGTAGGGACTGGTTTCGTTTTGTAGGCGGTTGGGCATATTCAAATTCTATCTTGTAAATTATAAGAGTTGCGAATGTATTCCCGGTAAAAAATCTCGTTCAGAGAGTGAATTGCTCACCCTTCTGCGCCGCTGGAATTTTCGCTGACTGGCGGGGGCCGTCGGCGAGAACCTGTTTGAG
>JAYVGF010000120.1:0-14863 GCA_043772415.1 Betaproteobacteria bacterium | reverse complement strand
TATAATGTCCATTAAACACATTCAAACACGACTACGAAGTAAATGAGCCGCTCGGGCAGCGTAGTATATAATTCAGCAACTCCATAAAGTGATTTCCCTATGAAACTTCTCGCCTCCCTCACCAGCCCGTATGCCCGCAAAGTGCGCATAGTGCTGGCAGAAAAAAAGATTGAATACCAACTGGTGCTGGAAAACGCATGGAATGCCGACAGCACCGTGCCGCAATTCAACCCGCTCGGCAAAGTGCCGGTGTTGGTTTTGGATGACGGATCGAGTCTTTTCGATTCACGCGTGATAGTCGAATTTCTTGATACCGTTACGCCGGTGAGCCGCTTGATCCCTACGCCGACACGCCAGCGTATCGCCGTTAAAAAATGGGAAGCCCTGGGCGATGGCATTTGCGATGCGGCGGTCGCGGTGATACTCGAACGTAAGCGCCCGGCAGATAAACAAAATGCCGATTGGATTACACGCCATTTGGGTAAAGTCGATGCGGGCCTCAAAGCCATGTCGCAAGAACTGGGCGAAAAAACCTGGTGTACCGGAGATTCATTTAACCTCGCCGATATTTCCGCCGGTGTTGCGCTGGCGTATTTGGCGTTCCGTTTTCCGGAAATCGAATGGAATCGCGATTATCCTAACCTGATGCATTTCGCCGATAAAATCGCCAAACGGCAGTCTTTCCGCGATACCGTGCCGGTTGCGTAAGTATTTGATTTAATTCAATAAAAATGGCACCTCCAGCGTCATTTTTTTCGCCTTGAAAAAATATTTCAAGTAATGATGCCGCCACCTAAACAAACTTCGCCCTCATATAAAACGGCGGATTGTCCCGGCGTCACCGCCCATTGCGCTTGCTCGAACGATAAATCGAATGCACTTTCTTTCGAATATTTAATCATACAAGCCGCATCGGTTTGGCGATAACGCGTTTTCGCACCGTAATGTTTTTGTGCTGGCGCGTGGCCGCTCACCCACGAAGTGTCGGCGGCATGCAAAGCAGGTTTGAGCAGAGCAGGGTGGTCGTGGCCTTGTACGACTATCAACTCATTGCGCGCCATATCTTTGTCGGCGACGTACCATGGCTCGGTTGTTCCATCGCGCGTACCACCGACGCCCAGTCCCTGACGTTGGCCGATGGTGTAATACATCAGGCCTTCATGCTGGCCGATAATTTTTCCGTCCGGCGTGCGCATCACGCCCGGCTCGCGCGGTAAATAACGCGACAGGAATTCACGGAACGGCCGCTCGCCGATAAAACAAATGCCAGTCGAATCTTTTTTCGCGTGATTGGGTAATTGATTGTCGCGCGCGATAGCGCGCACCTGAGGTTTTTTCAAATCCGCGAGTGGGAACATCGTCTTCGACAATTGCGCTTGATTCAAACGATGCAAAAAATAACTTTGGTCTTTGCCCGTATCCGCGCCGCGTAGTAATTCGTAACGCCCATCGCGTTCTCGCACACCGGAGTAATGCCCGGTGGCGATACGTTCCGCGCCGAGCTTGATGGCGTGGTCGAGAAAGGCTTTGAATTTGATTTCAGCATTGCACAATACATCCGGATTCGGCGTGCGGCCGGCTTGATATTCGGCGAGAAAAGTGGCGAACACGCGATCTTTATATTCAGCAGAAAAATTTACCGCCTCGAAGTCGATACCGATGACGTCGGCCGCCGCCGCCGCGTCAATCAAATCTTCGCGCGTCGAGCAGTACTCGTCGTTGTCGTCGTCTTCCCAATTTTTCATGAACAAGCCGACCACATCATAACCTTGTTGCTTGAGCAGCAACGCAGTGACGGACGAATCCACTCCGCCCGACATGCCGACCACGACGCGTTGTTTGCTCATGCTTATTCGAAGTGCGCGAGCAATTCCAGCGGATAACGCTTGCCCGCCAGATAATCATCGAGACATTGCAGCAGTAGCGGCGTGCGATGGCGTTCGGCATGGCTGCGGATGATGTCCGGCGTCATCCATGCTGCGCGCACGATACCGTGGTCGAGCCTGCGTTTGGGTTCGTGGCCGGTAATCTCGCCGGTGAAGGTGAAACGCAAATAGGAAATATCTTTTTCTGGATGCCGCCATTGATAAATACCGGTCAAGGCGGTGGGTGAAAAATGGTAAGCAGTTTCTTCCAGCGTCTCGCGGATCACGGCGGCAATCAGCGATTCGCCGCGCTCAAGATGTCCCGCCGGTTGGTTGAACAGCAAGGCACTGCCGGAAGATTTTTCTTCGACAAACAGGAATTCACCTTTGCGTTCAATGACGGCAGCGACGGTGACATTGGGTTTCCAGACCATGATGAACTGACTATTAATAGCTAAAGCGCTATTTTACGGGGAAAGAAATAAAAAAGGCAGGAAGAATCCTGCCTTTCGGTTAAAGCCGCACTAACGAATTAACGTAGGGCGCGCTGGCTTTTCTTCATGCCTTTTTTGGCTTTTTTGCTTTTTTTGCCCTTCTTGGCTTTTTTGCCGGCCTTTTTCGCCTTCATGGACTTCGTTGGTTTAGCTACGGCAGGAGAAGCCATCGGCGCTTGTGGTGCAGCATGCTGAACCACGGCAGGAGCAGGCATTTGCATATTAGGGTCGGCAGGCGCGCCAACTGCGTGCGAGCCGGCAAATGCGTTAAAGCTGGTCGCTGCAACGGCAGCGGCGACAATAGTGGAGATGAGTTTGCTCATTGAGTTTCCCTTATAGTAAAAGTGCACCGATATCATTCCGGTGGCGAATTATAAAACAAAATGCTGCGCTGTAAAGCAGGCGGTCTGCGCTGCACGCAATAAAAAAGGCGAGGATCACCTCGCCTTTTAACGAACAAAATGGCCGTTCGGTTTACTTGGTCATAGCCTTTTTAGCGCGCTTGCTTTTTTTGTGCTTTTTGCCTTTCATGGCTTTAGCAGGCTTGGCTTCAGGAGCGGCAGCAGCAGCTGGCTCAGCCATAGGGGCGGCAGCAGGAGCGGCGCCAGCGTGGCCAGCGGCGCTAACGTTGAAGCTGACTGCAGCGAATGCAGCGATGATGAGTGCAGATAAAAGTTTGCTCATGTTGTATCCTTAATATATGAAAAAGTTAAATCAAAGTATTGCTGATGGGGTGGACGACATACCAGCCCGCCAGTCCCACGCGCAGGATAGCAAATTATCCATGACTCTGCATCCCCCTTTAATATGAAGCGTCCCGATTGGTTACGCTTTTGCGTTATTGGGCTGGTCTTCGCCATATCCAGCTTGGTTATCGCCGCGCCACATATACCAACGGATGACCAGACGATTTTGGATACGCTGCCGGTTCGCCCCGGCGATCCACGCGGAGCCAAGCTGCGCGAATTGCGCGGGCAATTGTCCAAAGACCCGAAAAATCTAGCCGTGGCAATGAATCTGGCGCGAGCCTATTACAGCCAAGTCGCCGAAGAGGGCGATCCGCGCTTTATCGGTTACGCGCAGGGCGCGCTGGCGCCGTGGTGGAATGCGCCGGACGCACCGGTAGAAGTGCTGGTCATGCGCGCGTCGATTAAGCAGTATCGGCATGAATTCAACGAGGCGCTGGCGGATTTGTCTTTGGCGCAAGCGAAAGACCCGAAGTTCGTTTCGGCATGGACCACTTCCGCCGCGATTCACACCGTACAAGCGCGTTACGTTGAGGCGCGACAACATTGCGATAAATTATTTCGTTTGACGTCGCGCTGGTTGGCGCAAGGCTGCGTCTCTTCTATTGATTCGCTTAACGGCAAATCAGCGCAAGCCTATGCCAGTTTGCAAAAAGAATTAGACCAAACCGGTGCGCGAGCCACGCCGGAACAAAAGCTCTGGGTGCAAACGCGGCTAGGGGAAATGGCGCAGCGCACAGGCGACTTGGCCTTGGCGGAAAAACATTTCAAAGCCGGGCTTGCGCTCGGCATCAGCGATGGTTATTTGCAGGCGGCATATGCCGATTTATTGTTGCAGCTAAAGCGCGATGGCGAAGTCGTGGCTTTGCTCAAAGACCAAACCCGTTCGGATATTTTGCTCATGCGTTTAGCCATAGCGGAACAAAAACTCAATAGCCCCGATTTCGCCCAACATCGCGACGCGCTGATCGCGCGTTTCGACGCCGCGCGTATGCGCGGCGACAAGGTGCATCAAACCGAAGAGTCGCGTTTCAATTTACAGGTGTTGAATAAGCCGGCCGAAGCATTACGTCTGGCGCAAGAAAATTGGCAAGTGCAACGCGAACCGCGTGACGCACTGGCCTTGCTCGAAGCGGCGAACGCATTAAAAAATGCCGACGCCGCGCGTCCAATTCTCGATTGGCTGCGTACCAGTTCCCATGAAGATAAACGGCTGCGCGATCTGGCCAAGCAATGGGATGTTAAATGAAGAGTGTTTATAAGTATTTGATTTTATTAAGTTTTTTAAGCTATCCCGTATGGGCACACAAACCCAGCGACAGCTATCTCACGCTCAAAGTCGATGACGCGATGGTGAGCGGCCAATGGGACATTGCGCTGCGCGACCTCGATTACGCCATCGGCCTCGATGCCAACAACGATGGCGACATCACCTGGGGCGAAGTCAAAGCGCGCCACAACGATATCGTCGCGTACGCCATGCCACGCCTGCAAATCAAACGTAGTGGTATCGCATGCGAAAACAAAGTCAGCGAGCAACTCATCGATAACCACAGCGACGGCGCTTACACCGTGGTGCGTTTCGTCAGCGAATGCCCAAGCGCAGCAGGCAATATCGACATGAGTTACAGCCTGTTCGCCGACATCGACCCGCAGCACAAAGGACTGCTGAATTTTATCGTGCAAGGCGAAACCCGCACCGCGATTTTCAGCCCGGACAAAGCTACACAAAGTTTCGATCTGAAAGTCGCGGGCAAATGGCGACAGTTCACTGATTATGTCGTGCACGGCGTCCAGCACATCTGGAAAGGCTTCGATCACATTTTATTTTTGCTCTCATTGTTATTGCCTGCCGTGTTGGTGTTGGCGAATAAAAAATGGCAACCGACCGGCAGTTTTAATGCGTCGTTTATCGACGTATTGAAAATCGTGACTGCTTTCACCCTCGCGCATTCGATTACGCTCACTCTGGCGACGCTGGGTTTCGTCAGTTTGCCCAGCCGTTTCGTCGAGTCCGCCATTGCCGGCTCCGTCGTGCTCGCAGCAGCGAATAACATCTGGCCCATGTTCCAAGGCAAGCGTTGGATCGTCGCGTTTTTCTTCGGCTTGATCCACGGCTTCGGTTTTGCCAGCGTATTGGCCGATTTAGGTTTGCCGCAAAGCGCGCTGATCTTGGCGTTGGTAGGCTTTAATCTCGGCGTAGAAATCGGCCAGCTTGCCATCGTCAGCGTATTTTTGCCTGTGGCGTATTTAGCGCGAAAAACGTGGATATATCAGAGAGTGATTTTTGTTGCGGGTTCGTTGATCATTGTTGCGTTGGCCGGAACTTGGCTGATTGAGCGCGCATTCAACGTGAGCATCTTGCCATTCAAGGTGTAAACAAAAATGTAGGATGATTGCAACCCATCATTCCAAAATTAGCGGCGCACTGATGGGTTGCGCCCATCCTACATCCACCAACCGAAAATGTAGGGTGTGTCCGCGCACGCGTAAAGGTTTTAATTCGGTGAGCGGTTGATTAACTATCGCAACGCGTGCGCACGACGCACCCTACATTCTCTGTCATCCTGAGCGATAGCGAAGGATCTGCTGTTCCGCGCGTCCAATCAAAACCGAAAAGCAGTTCCTTTGCAAAATTCAGGATGACAAACTGCTTTCCCCTTGACGGGGAAAGACAAGACGCTACGAAGCGGCTTCTTGCGGCGAAAACTAATATTCGCGTAGCGAATGTTATGTTGAAGCCAATGCGATGGGGGTGAAAAAGTTCTGGCATCTTAAATCGTAGAATTCACCACAATCCAAACATGCTGGGCTTATCAGCCCCAGCCTACGACACACTACATTCCCTCCCCTTCAAGGGGAGGGTTAGGGTGGGGAATGGGTGTAAGTTGTTCGCGGCGAATCTGTTGTTGCTGTGCTCCAAAGAGCTTTGCCGGGGGTGGTGGCCGCGCCACGGTGCGGGCGCGGCCATCGGCACACACCGTTCACCACTTTATTGATTGCGGCCACCCGCTGCACCGTTCCCGCCCCAGCGCTGCGCGTCCCGTGGAACGGTGCGCCCCTGCGGCTTTCACTTTTTTGCTTCGCAAAAAAGTAACCAAAAAAGGTGAATCCGCCGCGCTGCCTTTTGTTTTTTTGTCGCCACTATTTCTGCTGCCACCGCTTTTATAGAACCAGTTGCTTCGAGCACAAACTCGCTGGAACCTTCACTGAAATCTGCCTCCCCGCGTAGATCAAACATGTGCTCGCCGACGGCCCCCGCTAGACAGCAAAAATACCATCGGTGCAGAAGGGTAGAATTTTCTCTCTTCGATTAAATAGCCTGCCTGTCATCCTGAGCGATAGCGAAGGATCTGCTTTTCGGCCTTGACTCAACGAGCGCAACAGCAGATTCTTCGCTATCGCTCAGAATGACAAAAAGTGGGGTGTCTATGAGCTTTGCGAACTGAAATAGACAAAGAATTACTAAGGTGTAATGACTTTAGTCTGCACAACAGCCCTCGATTCCCCCGGTGCCAACCCATCGACTGTCCAGTCACCTATCGCATAACGAATCAAACGCAAAGTCGGTAAACCGACCTTCGCGGTCATGCGGCGCACTTGGCGATTTTTGCCTTCGTTGATTTTCATTTCTAACCAACTGGTGGGGATGTTTTTGCGGAAACGGATCGGCGGGTCGCGTTCCCATAGTTTGGCCGGCTCTTCGATGACTTTTACTTTGGCCGGTTGGGTGGTGAAGTCGTCGAGTTCGACGCCGCGCGCGAGCATGTGTAGCTGTTCTTTGGTGGGTATGCCTTCGACTTGCACCCAATAGGTTTTGAACATTTTGTGTTGCGGGTGGCTGATTTGTTTTTGCAGCGCGCCGTCGTCGGTGAGCACGACCAAGCCTTCGCTGTCGGTGTCGAGACGGCCGGCGGGATAGACGTCGGGCACTTTGATAAAGTCTTTCAGCGTGGGGTATTTGCCTTCGGGCGTGAACTGGCAAATCACGCCGAGGGGTTTGTTGAGCAGGATGATGGCCATGCTTGTTGCTTTCAGTATCAATTAGATAGGGTCATTATGACACTTGCCGGGCGCAGCGATGGAAATCAATGGGGAAATCTGCGATAATTCAAGGTGATTTTGTTTTTCAATATTTGTTGGAAGCTCTGATTAGGTTCGAGATCTAAGCAAGACTAGGCGCGAGCAAAAAATAACGCCGAAGCATATGGGTTTATATGTGAGGCGTTATTTTTTGTGAGCAACGACGTATTGCGACGATATCGGACTTAAGCAGAGCTTCCCTACTGACCGGAGAAAATAAGTATGTACAAGCACATCAAAGTCCCAAGCGTTGGCGAAAAAATAACTATCAATAAAGACTTTTCGTTGAATGTTCCCGATCATCCGATTATTCCTTTCATTGAAGGTGACGGTACGGGTGTGGACATCACGCCGGTAATGATCAAGGTCGTCGATGCGGCAGTGAAAAAAGCTTACGGCGGTAAAAAACAAATTTCGTGGATGGAAATTTATTCAGGCGAAAAATCGACGCGCGTGTATGGCGAGAACGTCTGGTTGCCGGAAGAAACTTTGCAGGCCGCTAAAGAATACGTCGTGTCGATCAAAGGCCCGTTGACCACGCCGGTCGGCGGCGGTATTCGTTCGATTAACGTCGCCTTACGTCAGGAGTTGGACTTGTACGTGTGCTTGCGCCCGATCCGTTATTTCACCGGGGTACCTAGCCCGTTAAAGCAACCGGAAAAAACCGAGATGGTGATTTTCCGTGAAAACTTGGAAGACATTTACGCCGGTATCGAATGGCAAGAAGGCAGTGAAGACGCAAAAAAAGTCATCGACTTTTTGCTTAAAGAAATGAACGTGAAGAAAATCCGTTTTCCCAATACGTCCGGCATCGGCATCAAGCCGGTATCGAGAGAAGGCACTGAGCGTTTGGCGCGCAAGGCGATACAATACGCCATCGACAACAAGCGGAAGTCGGTGACCATCGTGCACAAAGGCAACATCATGAAATACACCGAAGGTGGATTCCGTGATTGGGCTTACGCCTTGGCGCAAAAAGAATTCGGTGGTCAATTGATAGACGGCGGGCCGTGGATGAAATTGCCTAGCGGTATCGTGATTAAAGACGCGATTGCCGACGCGTTCTTGCAGCAGATCTTATTGCGTCCGGAAGAATACGACGTGATCGCCACACTCAACTTGAACGGCGATTACATTTCCGACGCGCTTGCCGCGCAAGTGGGCGGTATCGGCATTGCACCGGGCGCGAACTTGAGCGATTCGATTGCCATGTTTGAAGCTACGCACGGCACCGCGCCGAAATATGCTGGCAAGGATTACGTCAATCCTGGCTCCTTGATTTTGTCAGCCGAAATGATGTTGCGCCACATGGGTTGGCTCGAAGCGGCAGATTTAATTATCAGCTCGATGAGCAAATCGATCGCGGCGAAAAATGTCACTTACGATTTCGCGCGCTTGATGCCTGGCTCGACGCAAGTTTCTTGCTCCGGCTTTGGCGACGAGATGATCAAGCACATGTAATTTACTGCAGGCGAACAAAAACCATGGGCGGGCAACCGCCCATTTTTATTTGTATTCGTGGAAAAAAATACCCCTGATAACGCAAGCTGGATGACTGTCCAATTTACGCATCAGGGGTAAGAGATTCGGGGATCAACCCGATAAGAATTTATGGAGCCTGGATGTTTGAGGCTTGCTTGCCTTTCGGGCCTTGCGTGATTTCAAACTGAACTTTTTGTCCTTCTTTCAAAGTCTTAAAGCCCGCCATTTGGATTGCGGAAAAGTGCGCAAAAAGATCTTCGCTGCCATCGTCCGGGGTGATAAATCCATAACCTTTTGAATCGTTAAACCACTTCACTGTACCTGTTGCCATGTTTCGTCCTTGATAAAAAAACGGGCTGGAAACCCGAACTTTGTTTGAGTTTCAAGGACCGCTAACAGGTATCCCCCTTTGCAGACTGCTTGAAGCCAAACTCCAAAAAGCTTTTTACGCCAGATAAAGCAAGTTCGTCAAGAGGTAGGTTATAGTATTCATGTTGCGACGCGGGGCTTGAAAAATCGAATACAAGCCCAAAATAGTGATTGTAGGAACTGGAGTGAAGAATCAGGCTTATGGCAACCAAGCAAAAAGACGGCGTAGTCCTCGAAAAGCAACGTAGCAAAACCAAGCCGCCACCGATGTTCAAGGTGGTGATATATAACGACGACTTCACCCCGATGGAATTTGTGGTGTTGGTGTTACAAAAGTTTTTTCCTTTGACGCGAGAACAAGCGACACAAATAATGCTCAAAGTTCACAAGGAGGGGATGGGGGTGTGCGGTGTGTTCCCCAAAGATATGGCCGCCACCAAGGTTGAACAAGTGACCGCTTTCGCCCGCCAGCACCAGCACCCGCTGCGCTGCGGGATGGAAGAAAACTGAAAAGCTTTATTTGGAGTATTATTTGTTAAGCACTAAAGGAAATATATGATTGCGCAAGAACTCGAAGTCAGTCTGCACATGGCGTTTGTCGATGCCCGGCAAAAGCGCCACGAATTTATTACCGTTGAGCATTTGCTGCTGGCATTGCTTGATAATCCCTCTGCGTCCGAGGTGCTGCGCGCTTGCGCCGCCAAAATCGACGATTTGCGCAAAGCCTTGGCTGAATTCGTTACCCAACATACACCGACGGTAGCGGGAACCGAAGATGTCGATACGCAACCTACATTAGGTTTTCAGCGCGTGATCCAACGCGCGATTTTGCATGTGCAATCATCGGGCAAGAAAGAAGTCACCGGTGCCAATGTGCTGGTGGCGATATACGGCGAAAAAGATTCGCACGCGGTTTATTTTTTACAGCAGCAAGGCATCGCCCGTCTCGATGTGGTGAATTTCATCTCCCACGGCATCAGCAAAGTGCCGCAGGCAGGCGGCCGTGAAGAAAACGAAGCAGAGACAGAACAAGAAGCCTCGCCCGGCGGAGCGCTGGAAAACTTCACCCTGCACTTAAATGCGCAAGCCAGTGCGGGAAAAATCGACCCTCTCATCGGCCGAGATAAAGAACTCGAACGCGTGATTCAGATTTTATGTCGTCGTCGCAAGAACAATCCATTATTGGTCGGCGAAGCGGGCGTGGGTAAAACCGCGATAGCCGAAGGTTTGGCCAAACGTATCGTCGAAGGCGAAGTGCCTGACATACTTGCCGACTGTCATGTGTATTCGCTTGATATGGGCGCGTTGCTCGCGGGCACCAAATATCGCGGCGATTTCGAACAACGACTTAAAGCGGTGCTGAAGCAACTGGCCGAAAGCCCAAACAATATTTTGTTCATCGATGAAATCCACACACTGATAGGCGCAGGTGCAGCTTCCGGCGGCACGCTCGATGCGTCGAATTTATTGAAACCTGCGTTGAGTTCCGGTGCGTTGAAATGTATCGGCGCGACAACTTACACCGAGTATCGCGGCATCTTTGAAAAAGACGCTGCGCTGTCGCGCCGCTTCCAAAAAATAGATGTGCCTGAACCTTCGATCGCCGAAACGGTAGAAATATTGCGCGGTCTCAAAACACGTTTTGAAGATCATCATGGCGTGAAATACAGCGCGTTGGCGCTCACGACGGCGGCAGAATTATCGGCGCGCTATATCAACGACCGCCATTTGCCCGACAAAGCCATCGACGTAATTGACGAGGCGGGCGCAGCGCAGCGCATCCTGCCGAAATCGAAACAACGCAAAACCATTGGCAAGCAAGAGATAGAAGAAATCATCGCCAAAATTGCGCGTATCCCCGCGAAAACGATTAACACCGATGATCGCAATGCACTGAAAACCTTGGATCGTGATTTGAAGTCGGTCGTATTCGGTCAGGACAAAGCCATCGAAGCTTTGACCTCTGCTATTAAGATGACGCGCAGTGGTTTGGGCAACCCGCAAAAACCTATCGGCTCCTTCTTGTTTTCCGGCCCGACCGGTGTGGGTAAAACCGAAGTCGCGCGTCAACTGGCGTATGTGCTCGGCGTCGAGTTGCTGCGCTTCGATATGTCGGAATACATGGAACGCCACGCAGTGTCGCGCTTGATCGGCGCGCCGCCGGGTTATGTCGGTTTCGACCAAGGTGGTTTGTTGACTGAGGCGATTTCCAAGCAACCGTATTCTGTGTTGCTGTTGGACGAAATCGAAAAAGCCCATCCGGACATTTTTAATATCCTGTTGCAGGTGATGGACCACGGCACGCTGACGGATAACAACGGACGCAAAGCTGATTTCCGCAACGTGGTGATCATCATGACCACCAACGCGGGCGCGGAAGCGCTGACCAAGACTTCCATGGGCTTTATGCAGGATAAAAAAGCCGGCGACGAAATGGTTGAGATAAAGAGACTGTTCACACCGGAGTTCCGTAACCGTCTGGATGCCATTATTTCCTTCGGCGCGCTGGACGAAGCCATCATCATGAAAGTGGTGGACAAATTCCTTATGCAATTGGAAGGTCAGTTGCACGAGAAAAAAGTCGATGCAGTGTTCACCGACAATTTGAAAAAATATCTGGCTAAAAAGGGTTTCGATCCGCTCATGGGCGCACGCCCGATGGCGCGCTTGATTCAAGACACCATACGCCGCGCGCTGGCCGACGAATTGCTGTTCGGCAAGCTGGCTAACGGCGGAAAAGTTACTGTCGATATGGATAAAGACGAAAAAATTCAGCTCACCTTTGAAGAGGCGCAGCCGGAAAGCGTCAGCCAGTAATTCAAAAATAGAATGTATTCTAAGGCGGCCGAGGCCGCCTTTTTTATTCAATAAAATCAAGTAGTTACAGAATACGCATGAAAATGCTATGATGTAAAAAGGCCAATACAAATACGCTTTGCCGAGGAGATCCGAAATGAAAAATTTGATTCGTAGCGCCGTATTTGGCGGCGTGCTGACGTTAATGTCTTCAACTGTTTACGCCCACGAAAACCATGAAAATCTTTCCGCCCGCGCGCTCGCGGCGAATTGCGCTTCCTGCCACGGCACCAATGGCAATGCTCAAGCCGGCATGCCGCGTCTGGCCGGTACGGATAAAACTTATTTCATCGAACAAATGCAAAATTTCAAATCCGGTAAACGTCCGGCGACCTTGATGCACCAGATTGCAAAAGGATTTGACGACAAACAGATTGTGCAAATGGCGGATTATTTCGCCGCGCAAAAATAAGGAGAAATCGTATGACGATCAATCGGCGTGAATTCATTAAAGTAGTAGGGGCAGGCGCGACATCGGCTGCGTTGGCTGGCTGTGCGACTATGGGTAGCGCGCCTAAATCGCGTGTAGTGGTTATCGGCGGCGGCTACGGCGGCGCGACGGCAGCGAAATATTTGCAGTTGTGGGGCGGCGGCAATGTCGAAGTCATCATGGTCGAGCGCAATGCGCAATTCATTTCCTGCCCGCTGTCCAATCTGGTATTGGGCGGCAGCAAAAGCATTACCGATCTCACGCGCGGTTACGAAGGCTTGGGTAAGGCCGGTGTGAAAGTGGTGCAAGATGAAGTGACCGGCATCGATCCGGCCAAGCGTGTCGTGTCGCTGCAACGCGGTGGCGCGCTGACTTATGACCGGCTCATCGTCGCGCCCGGCGTCGATTTCATGTACGAAACCATCCCCGGTCTGAACAATGCAGCCGCGCAGGAAAAAGTATTGCACGCATGGAAGGCGGGTGCGCAAACCGTCGCCCTGCGCAAGCAACTCGAAGCCATGAGCGACGGCGGCGTGTACGCGATCCACATACCCAAAGCGCCGTATCGTTGCCCGCCCGGGCCGTATGAGCGCGCCTGCCAGGTGGCGAGCTATTTCAAGCAGGCCAAACCGAAATCCAAAGTGCTGATCCTCGACGCCAATGAAGACATCGTGTCGAAAAAAGGATTGTTCACCAAAGCGTGGAAAGAACTTTATGGCGACATGATCGAGTACCGCAACAACAGCGAGCTGACGGATGTCGATACGGCGACCAACACAGCTAAGCTCGCCTTCGGCGATGTGAAGGCCGATGTGCTCAACGTGTTGCCGCCGATGCGCGCGGGCGAAATCGCGAGAAAAACCGGCTTGATCACGGCGAATAATCGCTGGTGCGAAATCGATTGGCTGACGTACGAATCGAAAGCGCATAAGAACATCCACGTGTTAGGCGATGCCGTGTTAGCCGCACCGGCCATGCCCAAGTCCGGCCACATGGCCAATGCGCATGCGAAAGCCTGCGCTGCCGCCGTGCTGGATTTACTCAACAATGAAGAAGTGAATCCCGCGCCAACTTTGATCAACACCTGCTACAGTTTTGTTTCCGATAAACAAGTGGTGCATGTTGCGTCCGTGCATAAATACGATGCGGCGAAAAAAACTATGGTGACAGTGGAAGGCAGCGGCGGCGTATCGGCCGAGCGCAGCGAAATCGAAGGCGCTTACGGCCAGGCATGGGCGCAGAACATTTGGGCGGATATGCTGACTTGATTTTGAAGGAGTAGCAAAACAAAAAACGGACGCGCATCGCGTCCGTTTTTTTATTCTGCCTGTCGATTGTTAATTACCTCTCCGTCATTCCCGCGCAGGCGGAAATCCAGCTAAAACAAAAACGGCTTACACAAAATGTTTTGTGCAAAGCGCCTTTTTTTGAAAGGCGCTGGATTCCCGCCTGCGCGGGAATGACGGGGAGGGAATAATTGCCGGAAGGAATTATTTGCAGCAACGCTTACCATCCAATTGTATCGGTGGACAAGCCACCGTTCCATACGAACAAAACACGCAGCAATCGCCCGCTTTAGGTCTGAGCAAAGTTTTGCATTGTGTACATTCGTAATACCACTGGCATGCATCGGTCGGCATGGTCTCGGTTTTTGCGTGGCCACATTGCGGACAGGTCAAGGTCGATTCAAGGATGACTTTATTCATGATGGTCGAATATCAAGCTCGCGTAGGTCGGAAGCCTGCAAGGCGTTCCGACGTATGGAAAATGATCAATAAATACAACGATAAATTATTCGTTAATTTTGCGACAAACAATTTGTTTACTAACGATTAGTTGTGTCGCAGAAACTCATTTGGCGGAACGCCTTGCAGGTTTCCGCCCTACGTTTGCTGCTTCAATCAAGATCTAACGCATCACGTATAGCTTTGACGCCGGCCTTGGCGCATTCGTCGTCCATCTCGCCGCCGGGCGCGCCGGAGACGCCGATGCCGCCGACCAGCGTGCCCGCCGCTTGGATGGGCAGACCGCCGCCTATCATCACCACGCCGGGCAAGTGGCGGATGCCGCTGCTGGCTTGGTTATACGCGGTGGATTTTTCCAAATCCAAGGTGCTGGATTTGAAACTGACCGCGCTCCAGGCTTTGCGCGTCGCCGTTTCCGGTGTGTGCATGCCGGAGAGGGCGTCGCGCAACATCACCAGCGGCACGCCGGAACGATCGACCACGGCGACGGCGATGACTGCGCCGCGTTTCTAGCAATCCTTCAGCGCGGCATGCGCGGCCACTGCGGCGGCTTCCGCTGTCAACGTGGAAACTTTACTCAGCGCCTTGAGATCGGCAGCGCCAACACTGAGCGATGCGCCCAACAAACATACACCTAAAAAAATTTTTTTCATGAGGCTACTCCCGGGTTGTTGTCCACACCTTTCAATGTAGGCAGGTTGAGTTTGCGCGGCTTGAGTAGCGGGTTGGCGTTGAGATACGTTTCGACCACCTCCCAAATCGGTTCGCCTTTCGCGCCTTCGACCACCGGTGC
>JAYVGF010000119.1:0-9416 GCA_043772415.1 Betaproteobacteria bacterium | reverse complement strand
CCGATTGATGTTAGTAAATGAGTAAGGCAAGTCAGTAGAAAGATTCTAACATGGTGCCTGAAATTTTAGCGTTAAGCGGGTATTGGGCAATTTATCGATCAGTATAAAAAATGATAATAATCAGATAGTTATGTTATTTCGCCGGCAATAATAAATTAATGGATCGGCAAGCCCGACCGGGCGCTGAAAATAGGCAAGGGATATGATTTTTTCGAAACGATATCTGCGTCATCAAACTTGCATACCTGCAAATAAAATCTACAATGAAATAGTCATCTGATGATTTTATTTGATGATGTGGCTTCGGAATGCGTGACGACGAAGCCTGAAGCGCGCAATTAATACTTTTCCTAATACGGCCTTCGTGGCTTCCACTCCGCTCCGCTGTCGATTTATTTCGGACAGGAGGGAAACATGAAAGCGTCAAATCTGCACCTCAAACTCATTTCTATATTGCTGCCGTTATTCCTTGTTGCGCAACCCTTGGTCTTTGCCGAAACTGGCCCACTGGACGGCAAGACCTTTGCCGCCGAGCTGGGAGAAAAAGGCAAACCAGCGCACGAGAAGGCCGATGTCATCAGCTTCAAGGATGGCAAATTCCACTCTAGTTCCTGCGACAAATACGGTTACAACCAAGGGGCCTACACCGTCGCTGCCAGCGGCGACGCCACCACATTTGACGTCGAAACCGTGAGCGAATCCGATGGAAAACTTCAATGGCACGGCGTCGTGAAAGGTGCCGAGATCGAAGGGAAATACACTCACTATCCCAAGCCGGGATTTTTCCGCCGCAATCCAGCGCCGGTGGAAAGCTGGTTCAAAGGAACGCTGAAGCAATAAGTTGTATCAGCGAAATTTAACGGATTCCTATTTTTAAGGAGACCAGCATGAAACGACACTATATCGATTGCCGCGAATTTCCGAGCGAAAGCAAATGCACGGTGGCCATCAGCGCTGACAGCGCCGATGAATTGCTCGAAATCGCGGTGCAGCACGCGGTAAGCGTGCACAAACACCAGGATACGCCCGAGTTACGCAAGCAACTCAGGCTAATGTTCAAACAGGGTATGCCACCAGCCGAGATGTTCAAGGCTGCCTGATGTCAGCACCGTCTGGCAATAAAGGAGAACGCAAATGAATCAATGGAAAATCAAAGGTGAATACCTGAAGAACTGCAATTGCCTTGCGAGTTGCCCATGCGACACACAAGGCTTTCCTGCGCCTTATGCCAATTGCGAAGGCATGGCCGCCATGCGTATCGCCGAGGGGAACTTTGGTGGCGTCAAGCTCGACCGTCTGCATTGGGCCGGCGCGGTGCGGTGGCCGGGTGCGATGCACGAGGGCAACGGCAAGGTGCAGTTTTATATCGATGAAAAAGCCGACAAGGCGCAACGCGAAGCACTCGAAGCCATCGTGAGCGGAAAAAACGGCGGCACGCTATTTGAAATCATTCACGCCATTTGCCCGACGCGCTACTCGACCGAGTATGTGCCGTTTACCTGGGAATTCAACAAGGACGCGCGCCGCGCGCATGGCGGCGGGGAATTTTATCCGCACCAGCTCGCGCCCGCTCACCGTGCCCGCCACGGGCGACGAGCAGCGCGTGATCGTGCGGCTGCCCGGCGGTTTTGAATACAAGGAAATGGAAGTAGCGATAGCGGAAACGCTGGAAATCAGCGGGCCGATAAATTTCAGCCATAAAAATAGCCACAGTTCCTTGGCATGGGTAGAGCACACAGAAACCGGTTTGGCGGCTTGATGAACACGCAATGGAAAGTCAGCGGCACCTACTTTGAAGCGTGCAATTGCGATGTCGCTTGCCCGTGTGTATTCACCAGCGCGCCGACTTACGGTATTTGGACTGCGCTGGTGGCGTGGCATATCGAAGAGGGCCGCTATGAAGACTCGCAGCTGGATGGTTTGAATGCGGCGCTGTTTGCTTATGCGCCCGGCCACATGCTGCAGACCAAATGGGAAGTCGCCTTGTATTTGGATGAGCGCGGTGATGAACGCCAGCGCGATGCAATGGGCAAAATTTTTTCCGGTCAAGCCGGTGAGCCGTTAAGCGCGCTGGGCCCGTTGATAGGTAAAGTGCTGGGCATTAAACCTGCCGCCATCGACTATAAGGCCGTTGGCAAACATCGCAGCCTGAACATTGAAGGTGTAGGCAACATGGAGATAGCGGCGATCGAAGGGCAAAACGGCGCCGACGTCACTATTCATCATCATCCGTTTACGCCAGTGCCGGGATTTCCTGCCGTTGTAGCTCGCTCAAGCCGGCTGCATTACCAAGACTACGGCTTTAATGTGGAAATCGGCCAGAAAAATGGCTTCTATTCGCCCTTTACTTACCAGCCAGCCTGATCCGCGCGGGAAGCGCAGTGCGCGGGAATGGCTGGTGATAACCGGCAGCGTGGGCATGTTGGCCGCTCTGGCGTGGACTTACATGGTTTATTTATATGTCTCCTTGCCGGACATGGCGCAAATGGCCGCGCCCAATTTGCAGCCGTGGACACTCACAGATTTCGTCATGATGTTTATTATGTGAGCAGTGATGATGGCGGCGATGATGTTGCCGTCGGCTATGCCGACGATATGGCTGTATGCCAGGGTTAATCAACACAAGGGACGCTCGATCAACGACGCTTTATTTGTGAGCGGCTATTTGGCGTTGTGGACGGCATTCAGTTTCCTTGCAACCTTATTGCAGTGGGCATTGCATGACTACGGTTTCCTGAATGCAATGGATGCGACTAACAGCCGCGCTTTGGGTGGATCGGTGTTGATACTCGCCGGCACGTATCAGTGGATGCCGTTAAAGCGCGCGTGTCTGAACCATTGCCGCTCGCCGCTGGCATTCCTGATGACCAGTTGGCGCGAAGGCGCTGGCGGCGCATGGAAAATGGGTTTGCATCATGCGGCTTATTGCGTCGGCTGTTGTTGGGCGCTGATGCTGGTGTTGTTTGTGGTGGGTACGATGAACCTGTTATGGGTGGCGTTGATCTCGGTGTACGTGTTGCTGGAAAAATGGCTGGTCACGGGCGAAGGCGCGCGGCGTTGGGCGGGCTGGGCGTTAATCATCTGGGGAGTCGGGTTAATCGTCTCGCATTAAAAAGACATATAAATCAAATAGTTACTAATCTATGCATTTCAGAAAAGCTTGTTCCAAATCTTCTGCTGAAAATGCCGCCCGAAACGCGTCCGGTGTGCCGGTAAAACGTACTTCTCCCTCATGCAACACGGTAAGTTTGTCGCACAACGCTTGCACGTCAGACAATGAATGCGAGCTGAAAAGCAAAGTCGTGCCTTGCTGTTTCAGCGACAACAATTTATTTTTCAGCAATAAACGTGCTTTCGGATCGAGGCCGGTCATCGGCTCGTCCAGCACATATAATTTTTTTTGCGTCAGCAAACAAGCGGCAAGCCCGAGTTTTTGCGTCATGCCCTTGGAATATTCGCGCACGGAAAGCATCAGCGCTGTACGGTCGAAATCCAGGGCGGTCAGCATGGCCTCTACTTGGCTATGGTCATAGACCAACCGATGCAAGTTGAGCGTATAGCGTATGAACTCGCGGCCATTGAGATAATAAGGCGGATTAAATTTTTCCGGCAAAAAAGCCAGCGGCGCACGCGAGGCAGGCGACAAATGCGCCACGCCGAAAATTTCGATGCGCCCGCTTTGCAGCGCGCAAAAGTCCAATAAACATTTGAACAAAGTGGTTTTGCCCGCACCGTTTACGCCGACTATGGCGTGGAATTCGCCAGCAGCAACGTTGAAATCGATGTGCTTCAAAGCGGCACGACTGCCGTAAGCCTGCGTTATCCCGGAAAACAGCAGCGCGGTTTGAGTCATGAACGAAAATGCAGCGGCAAGAAGAAATAAAATAGTAGCACAGCCTAGGTTAGCGCCGCGATGCGAAGTAGTTTAGAATAGCGCATTGATTTTGAACAAGATAACAACGTGACGACAAACAATCTGGTTGAAATTGCCGACCTGAATTTCGCTTACGATTCCCGCGCTATTCTCAAGGGAATCAATTTGACTCTCCCGCGCGGCAAGGTCATTGCGATTATGGGCGGCAGCGGTTGCGGCAAAACGACACTCCTGCGGCTCATCGGCGGGCAAATTAAGCCATCATCCGGTTATGTCAAAGTGGCCGGGCAAACCATCCATGAATTAGATGCCAAGGGCCTCTACGACATGCGGCGTAAAATGGGCATGTTGTTCCAGTTCGGCGCGTTGTTTACCGATATGTCGGTGTTCGACAACGTCGCGTTCCAAATGCGTGAACATACCGATTTGCCTGAAGCCGTCATTCGCGATCTGGTGTTGATGAAATTACACGCCGTCGGCCTGCGCGGTGCGGCGCAATTGATGCCGTCCGAATTATCCGGCGGCATGGCGCGGCGTGTTGCCTTGGCACGTACCGTTGCGCTCGACCCGATGTTGATTTTGTACGACGAGCCGTTCGCCGGTCTCGACCCAATTTCGCTCGGCATTACCGGCAGTATTATCCGTAATCTGAACGATGCCCTGGGAGCGACCTCGGTCGTGGTGACGCACGACATTCAGGAATCATTGAAGATCGTCGATTATGTATATTTTGTTTCCGAGGGCGTGATCGTCGCGCACGGCACGCCGGACGAAATGCGCCACTCACAAGATGCCTTTGTACATCAGTTTGTCCATGGTGAAGCAGACGGCCCGGTACGCTTCCATTACCCAAGCAAAGATTACGGGCAAGATATGAATTTTGCTGGAGCTAAACATGTTTGAGCCTTTGGCGAAAACACTACGCAGTATTGGCCGACGCTTCATCGGCGGCATCGGACGCATGGGCGCGAATGCGCGTTTCTTTTTTCAGACGCTGATGTTTTCCGGCATGAGCTTCAGCCGTTTTCATTTGACCCTGCGCGAAATTTTTTACAGTGGCGTCATGTCGCTCATCATCATTATGGTGTCTGGTTTTTTTGTCGGCATGGTGTTGGGTTTACAGGGATTTGAAACCTTGCAAAAATATGGCTCGGAATCTTCGCTCGGCGTATTGGTCGCATTGTCGCTGGTGCGCGAGTTGGGCCCGGTTGTCGCGGCCTTATTGTTTGCCAGCCGCGCGGGTTCGGCGATTACCGCTGAAATCGGTTTGATGAAAGCCACCGAACAATTATCCGCCATGGAAATGATGGCGGTGAATCCGATAGCCCGCGTGGTCGCGCCGCGTTTCTGGGCCGGCGTAATTTCTATGCCTTTCCTGGCGGCGATATTCAGCGGTATGGGTATATTCGGCGCCTATATTATCGGCGTGTATATGATAGGTGTGGACGAAGGCTCGTTCTGGTCGCAAATGCAAAAGGCCGTCGATTTCCGCCATGACGTAATGAACGGCATCATCAAGAGTTTTGTTTTCGGCATAACGATAGCCGCGATTGCGACATTCGAAGGATTCGACGCGCCACCGACGGCGGAAGGCGTTTCCGGCGCGACCACCAGAACTGTGGTGAGTTCGTCGTTGTCTATACTGGCTTTGGATCTTATTTTGACCGCATTTATGTTAAGAGGGTGGCGCTAATGACACGCAGTACGATAGATTTATGGGTAGGAATATTCGTGGTGATGGGCATCGCCGCGTTGGGATTTTTGTCGCTTAAAGTGGCCAATTTGGGCGCCGGCAACGGCGGCGAAACTTATACGGTGACGGCACATTTCCAAAATATCGGTGGCTTGTCTTCGCGTGCGCCGGTGCGTAGCGCGGGTGTGAACGTCGGCCGTGTCACCAGCATTACGCTGGATAAAGATAAATACGACGCACTGGTCACCATGAGTTTGGACAAAAGCGTGAAGTTTCCTAAAGACAGCAATGCCTCGATACTGACATCCGGCATTCTGGGCGAGAACTATATCGGCATTGAGCCGGGGGGCGACGACAAGCTGCTGACGCAAGGCGATAACATTAAAATGACCCAATCCGCCGTAGTGCTGGAGAAATTAATCAGCCAATTTCTGTTCAGCAAAGCCCAAGAAAACACCTCCGCACCAAAGTAGTGCGTAAACCATTCATGCCGCGCTGCGTTATTGGCAGTGTTCAGCCGCAAGCGCGTAAGCGTGGTTGAACAATTTATTACACATAAGGAACAAAATGAACAAATTTTCCAAGTTGCTGGCAGTAGTGACCTTAACCGCTAGTTCTGCGTTCGCGCAGACAGCGCCGGATGAACTCGTCATGGGCACCGCACAGGAAGTCATGCAGATCATCAAGGCCGATAAAGGCGTGGTGGCGGACAAAAATAAACTCTACCAATTGGTCGATGCGAAAGTGTTGCCGCACTTCGACTTTAACCGTATGACGCAATTGGCCATGGGCCGTAACTGGAAAAATGCTTCTGATGACCAGAAGCAAACGCTGCTGAAAGAGTTCCGTCAGTTGTTGGTACGTACCTATTCGACTTCGTTGTCGCAATTCAAAAATCAGACTATCGATTTTAAGCCGACCAAAGTCACCGACGCGGATACGGAAGTCACCGTAAAAACCTTGGTCAATCAGCCTGGCGGTTCACCCGTGCCGATTGATTACAGCATGCAAAAAAGTGCAGCGGGCTGGAAAGTGTACGACGTGACGGTTGAAGGCGTGAGCCTGGTCACCAACTATCGCGGCGAATTTAACGAGCAAATCCGTGCCGCGGGCATTGACGGCTTGCTGAAAACACTGTCCGACAAAAACCGCGCCTCGGATGCAGGCAAATAATGTCTGTTAATGTTGGCAATAACCGGCTCGCCCCTAGCGGGCCGGTTGTCATGCAAACCCTGAAAAGCTTGCACGCCGCCGGTATGGCGCAATTAGCCAAGGCTGATTTAGTCGTGGATATGGCGGGCGTGACCGAGGCTGATTCTTCGGCGGTTTCCTTGCTGATGGAATTACGCCGTGCGGCGCACATGCATAGTCGCAAGCTCTCGGTGGTGAATATGCCCGATAACGTCAGAAGTTTGGCGAAGCTTTACGGCGTGACTGATCTGCTTCCAACTGAGGCATAAAGCCTGCAGATTTCGACAAGGCGGCGTTAAACCGCTAACATAGCGGCTACAAATCAAATAACCGGCGGATTACCGCCGGTTTTCATTCAGGCACCCAATTGACTTCCGCTATAGAAATCCGCGATGTGCACAAGCACTTCGATTCCTTGCATGCGTTGCGCGGTATCGATCTTTCCATCGAGCGCGGAGAATTTTTCGGCCTGCTCGGCCCTAACGGCGCGGGTAAAACCACGCTGATCAGCATCCTCTCCGGCCTCGCGCGCGCCGATAAGGGCACGCTCAAGGTCATGGGGCATGATGTGGTGACCGATTACCGTGACGCGCGCAAAAATCTCGGCGTGGTGCCGCAGGAGCTGGTGTTCGATCCGTTTTTTACCGTGCGCGAATGCCTGCGTATTCAATCCGGCTATTTCGGCCTGAAAAAAAATGACGCATGGATCGACGAGCTGCTGCACAACCTCAGCCTCACCGATAAAGCCAACGCCAATATGCGCGCACTCTCCGGCGGCATGAAACGCCGCGTGCTGGTGGCGCAAGCCTTAGTGCATAAACCGCCGGTGATCGTGCTCGACGAGCCGACCGCAGGCGTCGATGTGGAGCTGCGTCAAACCTTATGGCAATTCATCCGCCAATTGAATATGCAAGGTCACACCATCGTGTTGACTACGCATTATCTGGAAGAAGCCGAGGCCTTGTGTAATCGCATCGCGATGATGAAGCTAGGTCTAGTGATTGCGCTCGATACCACGCAAAATTTGCTCAGTTCTGCGCCGTCGAATCATTACGTCAAATTGCGCCTGGAACCTAACACTTTACCTGACGCACTCAAGCCGCAATTACACAGCGAACATAACGGCAGTTGCACTTTGGAGTTGGCCAGCTACGACACCCTCGAAGGCGTGATGGCGCAATTGCGCACGGCGAACATCGCGGTGAAAGAAATGGAAATGATCCAGCCGGATTTGGAAGAAGTATTTGTCAGCATCATGGGTGGGCACAAATGAGCGGCTTCAGTACGCTGTTATATAAAGAAGTGCTGCGCTTCTGGAAAGTCGCGTTCCAAACCGTTGCTGCGCCGGTGTTGACGGCATTATTGTATTTATTGATTTTTTCTCATGTGCTGGAAGAGCACGTCGCGGTTTACCCCGGCGTGAAATACACCGCGTTTTTGATTCCGGGTTTGGTGATGATGTCGATGCTGCAAAATGCTTTCGCCAATTCGTCGTCGAGTTTGATCCAATCAAAAATCACCGGTAATATTTTTTTCGTGTTGATCACACCGCTGTCACACATCGAATTTTTCGGCGCGTATATGCTTGCGTCCATCGTGCGCGGTGTGGTGGTTGGCCTGGGTGTGTATCTCGCCGCCTTATTTTTGGTGGCGGTGCCGATGCATAACCCGCTGTGGGTGCTGGCTTTCGCCGCGACAGGCGCGGGTGTTATGGGTGCGCTGGGTATCGTCGCGGGAGTCTGGGCGGAAAAGTTTGACCAGATCGCCGCGTTCCAAAATTTCATCATCATGCCGTTAACATTTTTATCCGGCGTGTTTTATTCGATTAAATCTTTGCCCGAGTTCTGGCGCGGCTTGTCGCACGTCAACCCGATTTTTTACATGATCGATGGCTTCCGCTACGGTTTTTTCGGTCAGTCCGATGTATCGCCGTGGTTGAGCCTCAGCGTGGCCGCCACATGTCTGGTAATCTTAAGCCTTCTCACCTTGGCCATGCTCAAGCGCGGCTACAAATTACGGCACTGAAACTATATGATTACACCGGCAGAAATAAAAAAGATTATCGAATCGCATATCGAGTGCAGCGTCTGTGATGTACAGGGCGAAGATTGCGTGCATTTCGACGCCGTCATCGTCAGCCCCGCATTCACCGGATTGAATATGGTGAAACAACACCAAATGGTTTATAAAACCCTGGGCGATTTGATGAAGCAGGAAATCCATGCGTTGCAATTAAAAACTTATTCGCCCGAGCAGTGGGCGAAAAAATAAAGTCCATGTCAAAATTAATCAAAGTATTAATTGGGTTTGCTTTGCTTGGAGCCCTAGGCTGGTTTTTCGCCTCGCCGTACTTGGCGGTGAAAAATATGAAAGAGGCAGCAGATAAACGCGACGCGACGACGCTTTCGTCCTATGTGAATTACCCTGCGTTAAAAGAGAATCTGAAAAATACTTTTGCGGCCAGCATAAGTGCAAAAACGGAAGACAAAAGCGGCAATCCGCTGGCTGGTTTTGGTGCCGCGTTGGCGACGGCATTTCTCAGCCCGATGATAGATGCCATCGTCACTCCGGAAGGGCTTGCCACGATGATGCGCGGACAAAAACCCCAAGCAGCGGGTGGCGCGACGGAGCCTGTCACGCAAGATGCTCCTGCAGAAA
>JAYVGF010000118.1:0-15855 GCA_043772415.1 Betaproteobacteria bacterium | reverse complement strand
CGCCTCAAGCGCGTCGATTTCCCGACTGAAGTCAGCGATTCGGTTTACCGTCGTATGGAAGCGGAACGTAAGCGCGTCGCTAATGAATTGCGCTCCACCGGCGCGGGTGATGCGGAAAAAATCAAGGCCGACGCGGACCGCCAACGCGAAATTATTATCGCGGAAGCGTACCGCGATGCGCAGAGCACAAAAGGCGCAGGCGACGCCAAAGCCGCCGCGATTTACGCCAAGGCCTTTAACGCCAACCCGGAATTTTATTCGTTCACCCGCAGTTTGGATGCGTACCAAAAGACATTCAAAAATAAGAGTGATGTGATGCTGCTGGATCCTAATTCGGACTTTTTCAAATATTTGAAAAATGCGGGCAAGGCGGCGAAGTAGGGGGCATGAGTAATTGGTTAATTGGCCTGGCTTTCATGCTGATAGTCGAAGGGCTCGGTCCGTTGTTGGCGCCGTCCGGTTGGCGTGAAGTGTTTCGCAAAGCGCTGGACATGAAAGATGGCCAGTTGCGTTTCATGGGATTGGCGTCGATAGTCTGCGGTGTAGTGTTGTTGCTGTTTATCAAATAATTTTCCTGATTGTTTTTCATGCGTAACTGGTTATTGCCCGAATACCTCGAAGACATTCTGCCGCCCGAGGCGCAGCGTATTGAGCATACGCGCCGCGCGCTGCTGGATCTTTTCCACACGCATGGTTACGAGATGGTGATGCCACCGTTGCTGGAATATGTCGAATCGCTGCTGACCGGCACCGGACGCGATATGGATCTGGCAACATTCAAATTAGTCGATCAATTAAGCGGGCGGCAAATCGGCATCCGCGCCGACATTACCCCGCAAGTCGCGCGTATCGACGCGCATTTGCTCAATCGCAAAGGCGTGACGCGTCTGTGTTACGCGGGTAATGTGTTGCACACCTTGCCTGCAGGCATCGCGCAATCGCGCGAACCGCTCAAAATCGGCGCAGAGCTGTATGGTCACGCAGGTATCGAAAGCGATATAGAAATCCAACGCTTGATGTTGGAAGCTTTGCGCTTGAGCGGAGTGAAAGGTGTAACTTTAGATTTGGGCCACGTCGGAATTTTTCGCGCACTGGCGAAACAGGCTGCGATTTCCGTCGAACAGGAAGGCGACATGTTTCGCGCCTTGCTGGCGAAAGACGTGCCGGCTCTGCGCGACATGACCAAAGATTTGGCGCAAGCATCGCGTGATGCGTTGCGCTTGTTGCCTGAACTTTACGGTGACGTAAAGATGATCGACATCGCCGTGAAAAGATTACCTGCATTGCCGGAAATAACTTCAGCACTGAATGATTTGAAATCTCTGGCGCAACAACTCACTGGCAGCGCCGATCACATCAGTTTCGATCTGGCCGAACTGCGCGGCTATCATTATCACAGCGGCGTGGTGTTCGCGGCCTATGCACCGGGGTATGCCGACGCGATTGCGCGAGGCGGACGTTACGACCAAGTCGGCAAAGCTTTTGGGCGCTCGCGTCCTGCTACCGGATTCGATATGGATTTGCGCGAGTTAGCGCGCCAGTATCCGGTAAAAAATAATCAGCACAGCATACTCGCTCCGCATTCTGATGATATTAAATTATTTAATATAATCAATGAATTACGCAACAGTGGCGAAATCGTTAAAATTAATTTGCCGGGCAGCCATGAACATCGCGCAGAACTGGATTGTGATCGCGAAATCACACAGGTGAATGGCGCGTGGCAAGTAAAAAATATTTCTTAAATTTGAATTGAGCAAGTGACATGGCAAAAAATGTAGTGGTAATCGGTACGCAGTGGGGCGACGAAGGTAAAGGCAAATTGGTTGATTGGTTAACCGATCATGCTGATGGCGTAGTGCGTTTTCAGGGCGGGCACAACGCTGGACACACCTTAGTCATTGGCGGCAAGAAAACTGTTTTGCATTTGATTCCGTCCGGTATTTTGCGCGCAGGCGTGGCGTGTTACATCGGCAACGGCGTAGTCGTGTCGCCTGAAGCATTGCTGAAAGAAGTCGATACGCTCGAAGCCGCCGGCGTCAGCACAGCAGGGCGTTTGCGCATTTCCGAAGCCTGTCCGTTGATTTTGCCTTATCACGCTGCGCTCGACATCGCGCGTGAGGCGGCCAAAGGCGAAGCAAAAATCGGCACGACAGGTCGCGGCATTGGCCCAGCCTATGAAGATAAAGTCGCACGCCGAGCGATACGTTTGCAAGATATATTTTACCGCGAACGCTTTGCCGCCAAGCTCGGTGAAGTGCTGGATTATCATAATTTCGTGTTGCAAAATTATTTCAAAACTGCACCGGTTGATTTTCAAAAAACGCTCGACGATACATTGAAATTGGCCGAGCGCCTCAAGCCCATGGTCGCCGATGTACCGCGCCAGCTATACGACATGAGCAAAGCCGGAAAAAATATTTTGTTCGAAGGCGCGCAAGGCACCTTGCTCGACATCGACCACGGCACTTACCCGTTTGTCACCTCATCTAATTGCGTCGCCGGAGCGGCTGCGGCAGGCAGTGGGGTCGGTCCGCAAATGTTGCAATACGTCCTCGGCATCACCAAGGCCTACACCACGCGCGTCGGCAGCGGCCCATTCCCAACAGAGTTAGATGACGAAGTGGGCAAACATCTTTCTACCAAAGGCAACGAAGTCGGCGCGACCACCGGCCGTGCACGTCGCTGCGGCTGGTTCGATGCGGCAGCACTCAAGCGCTCCATCCAAATCAACGGTGTGTCGGGATTATGCGTGACCAAACTCGACGTGCTCGATGGCGTGGAAGAATTACAGATCTGTATCGGCTACAAAATCAACGGCATCGCGCACGACATCCTGCCCTTCGGCGCAGAATTGATCGAGCAGTGCGAGCCGGTCTATGAGGTGTTGCCGGGTTGGAAAGACAGCAGCGTCGGCATCCGCGAATTCGGCAAACTACCGGTGAACGCCCAAGCCTACCTCAAACGCATGGAAGCCATCTGCGGCGTGCCGGTTGATATGGTGTCCACTGGGCCGGATCGTGATCAGACGATAGTACTGCGGCATCCGTTTAAGTGAAAATAATGCGAGCCTAGCTACTTTGATTTCCGCAGGAGACAAAGCATTGCCACTCAAATTGCCACTAAATTTTTTCCTGCTGGTTTTCGCGTTCTCCATTCCGTTTTGGTTGATTGGCGGCATGACAGATTTACAGCTGATGCAGGGACTGTCGGTGAGTGCGCTCGCGGGCATCTGTCCTATGGTCGCAGCTTTGATACTGGTTTACCGGGATGGAGGCGCCGTCGGCGCACGGACGCTGCTCAAGCGATCTTTTGATTTCAAACGGATCAAATCGAAGCGTTGGCTTGTGCCGGTTCTGCTTCTGATGCCCGCCGTCAGCCTGGTGGTTTCTGGTCTGATGCGCTGGATGGGCACGCCGCTGCCCGCAACGCAGTTTCAGCTACTTCCTGCCGTGCTGATGTTCATCGCCTTCTTTGTGGGTGGCTTAGGTGAAGAGCTGGGCTGGTCAGGCTTTGCACTTGAGCCGATGCAAGCGCGCTGGGGCGCATTGGGTGCTAGCGTGCTTTTGGGGCTGGTGGGAATCCTCTGGCATCTTACGCCGCTGCTGCTGCTGGGCCGCCCACCCGTTTGGATTGCCTGGTGGTGTTTGTATGCACTGACATTTCGAATTTTTACAGCTTGGATTTACAACAACACAGGACAAAGCGTGTTTGCAGCAGCACTTTTTCACGCCACGCTAAACCTCTCATACGTGCTGTTTCCGGTTTACGGATCACATTTCGATATGCGTCTCGCAGGGCTAGTCATGGCGGGCGCAGCATTGACGGTGATTGCGGTGTGGGGGCCGAAAACATTGGCGGGACGTACGAATGTCTGATTGCGCATTGCATCCATCGCAGGAGATTTCAATACCATGGCCATAATACTTATTCTTCAGCTTATGCTGCCGCTGATCTTAATTAGTTTTAAAAAAAAGGGGCCAGCTCGATATATTTTTCCAGCGAGCGCGTAATACACCAACATCCTGCCCCGTCGCCCATGCATTCACCTAGACGGTCTTCCCCTGCACTTCAAGCGGCTTGAGAGTTTCAACAGACTTTAGTACCATAAGCGCATAGGCGTTTATACGCTTTTCCTTTTATAGAAGACATGATGGAAGACTCAATTCGTTGGACCATTAAAGTATCGAAAGGCACGGACATTTCGCTGCGTTCTTATCTGGCACAGCATGGTTTGAAGAAGGGCGATTTATCTAAATTCGTTGAGGAAGCGGTGCGCTGGCGCGTGTTGGATAAAACGGTTGCGGAAGTGCGCGAGCGCAATGCCAATGTGCCGGATAAAGAAATTGAGGCAGCAATTGATGAGGCGCTTGCTTCTGTGAGGGTAGAAAGACCGAAAGCGGTTGCCGCAAAACGCCCGCGCAGTAAATAATCGCGTATGCGAGTTGTGTTGGATACGAATGTCCTGATCAGCGCGTTCATTCGTCAACAATCAGAAGCACGTCAGATCTATGAATCCGCAAAATCCGGACGAATAGCATTGGTGACCTGCGATGCTCAGTTTGAAGAATTCCGGCGCGTGACACGTTACCCGAAAGTTCAGCGTTATATCAGTCCGGCGGAAGCGGGGACGATGCTGAATGAACTGCGCGAACTCGGTCTTTACTATGTGATAAACGAACAGGTTGAGGTTTCACCCGATCCGGCGGACAATTATTTATTCGCATTGGCGCAAGCCAGCGAGGCGGATTATCTGGTGACGGGCGATAAAAATGATGTGCTCGCGCTAGGCAAGCATGGCAAAACGCAGATTGTCAGCTTGCGAAAATTAATGGAAATATTGAAGCTGTAGAAGTAAATACTCGAACCGTGCTGTGACGGGATGTAAAGCGGGTGGTGCCCAGAAGAGGACTCGAACCTCCACAGTGTTGCCACCGCTAGGACCTGAACCTAGTGCGTCTACCAATTCCGCCATCTGGGCACGGAAGAGGGCAAATTTTATAGGAATACCATACTTTGTCAACTAAGAAGACTGCAACAAAAACTTCGGCTAAAGCCGCCAAGCCACTTACCCTGCGTTTGCGGGACCCGCATTTGCAGCGCGAAATCGGCAAATACGAGGCTGCGTTACCGAGTCGCGAATACATACTCGACATTCTTACCGACCAAGGCGTGCCGGTGGATGCTGAGCAATTATTCAAAATGCTCGATATTACCGCTGACGAACAGGAGTTGTTCGACCGACGCTTGCGCGCGATGGAGCGCGACGGTCAGATTATGCGCAACCGCAAAGGTGCGCTGTGTTTGGCGGATAAACTTGATTTGATCAAAGGCCGCGTTGAAGGCCACGCCGATGGTTTCGGATTTTTGATCCCCGACGACGGCAAGCCCGATATGTTCCTCGGCCCCAAACAAATGCAAGGCGTGTTGCACGGCGACCGCGTGATGGTGAAACAAACCGGCGTTGATCGGCGCGGTCGTCCTGAGGCGACCATCGTCGAAGTGCTGGAGCGGGTGAACAATCGCATTGTCGGTCGTTTGTATTCCGAGCGCGGCGTGTTGTTCGTCGTGGCGGAAAACAAACGCATCAACCAGGATATTTTGATTGAAGCCGGTGGCAGTCTCGATGCCAAGTCAGGCCAAGTAGTCATCGCCGAGATCGTGCAACAACCGTCGAAACACGCCGAGCCGATCGCGCGCATCGTCGAAGTGTTGGGCAATTACGCCGACCCCGGCATGGAAATCGAAATCGCCTTGCGCAAACACGATTTGCCGCACGAGTTTCCATCTGACGTGGAAAACGCGAGCAAAAAGTTTTCGCCGACGGTGGGTAAAGCCGATTTCAAAGGTCGTAAAGATGTGCGCGATTTGCCGCTGGTGACCATCGACGGCGAAACCGCGCGCGATTTTGATGATGCGGTTTTTTGCGAACCTAAGGGCAAGGATTTCCGCTTGGTCGTCGCCATAGCCGACGTGAGTCATTATGTGCAGCCAAAAGATGCGCTGGATCGCGAAGCTTATCTACGTGGTAACTCCGTATATTTTCCGCGCCGCGTGATTCCCATGTTGCCGGAAGCCTTGTCCAACGGTTTGTGTTCGCTCAACCCTGAAGTGGATCGCCTGTGCATGGTGTGCGATATGACCATCACGCAAAACGGCGACATTAAGGAATACGAATTTTATCCGTCGGTGATGCACTCCAAAGCGCGGCTGACTTACACCAAAGCGTGGGCCATGCTGGAAGACCCGAAAGGCGCGGACGCGAAACAATACGCGCACGTATTACCGCACGTGCAGAACTTGTACAAATTATTCAAAGTTCTATTGAAAGCACGCGACAAACGCGGCGCGATCAATTTTGAAACCACCGAAACGCAAATGATTTTCGACGACAAGGGCAAAATCGAAAAAATCATCCCGGTAGTGCGTAACGACGCGCATAAGTTGATCGAAGAATGTATGTTGGCCGCCAACGTCTGTGCGTCGGATTTCCTGGCGAAAAATAAACAGCACACGTTGTACCGCATCCACGAAGGACCGACCGAAATCAAGCTTGAAGCCCTGCGCGAATTTTTGAAAGAATTCGGCATGCAGCTCGGCGGCGGCGATGCACCGCACGCCAAGGATTACGCGGTGTTGCTGGAAAAAATTAAGCTGCGTCCCGATGCGAAGCTGCTGCAAACCGTTATGTTGCGCTCGTTGCAGCAGGCTGTGTATAGCCCGGACAACGTCGGCCACTTTGGTTTGGCGTATGAGGCTTACGCGCATTTCACTTCGCCTATCCGTCGCTATCCCGACTTACTCGTGCATCGGGCGATCAAGGCGGTGCTGGATGGCGAGAAATATAATCCGACCGGCAAGTGGGCCGAGCTCGGCGTACATTGCTCGCAAACCGAGCGCCGCGCGGACGATGCGACGCGCGATGTCGAAGCCTGGCTCAAGTGTTATTACATGCAAGATAAAGTCGGCGAGGAATTCAGCGGCACCGTCAGTTCTGTCACCAGTTTCGGCATTTTTGTCGCACTGGACGATGTGTATGTCGAAGGCCTGGTGCATATCTCCGAGCTTGGAACCGACTATTTCCATTTCGACCAGGCCAAACATCGCTTGCTCGGCGAGCGCACCGGCAAGCAATATCGCATTGGTGATCGCGTCAAAATTAAAATTGCCCGTGTCGATTTGGAAACCACCAAAATGGATTTTGCTTTGGTCGAAGAAAAACAATCCAAAGAATCCGCGCCGGAATTGCCGCATCATGTGCCGACGGCAAAAGTGAAAGCGAAAACACCGGCGCCAAACATAATAGGGGTGGCGAAGAAAGTCGCAAAAAAAGGCGCTAAAAAACCAAAATCTAAATAAACCGTAACTACTTGATTATAATAAAGAATATTTGTGGCTAAACTCATCATTATTTTCGGCTTTCATGCCGTTACCAGCCGCTTGCGCTCCGCGCCTACCAGCGTTCAGGAATTATTCGTCGAGAACTCGCGCACCGATCGACGAGCACAAGATCTCATCGCTTTGGCCGAGTCGCTCAACATCCGTGTGATGCTGGTCGATACCAAACGTCTCGACGGCATGACCGGTTTCGGTCGTCATCAAGGCGTCGTCGCTGGCGTTGAGCCGGTGCAACTCGCTGCGCAAATTGACGACCTGTTGGAACATCTGACCGTGCCGCCGTTTTTATTGTTGCTCGACGGCGTCACCGATCCGCATAATCTCGGCGCGTGTTTGCGTGTCGCCGATGCTGCGGGCGTGCATGCCGTCATCGCGCCGAAAGACCGCGCGGTGGGTTTGAATGCGACGGTGGCGAAAGTGGCGTCGGGCGCGGCGGAAACCGTGCCTTACATCACCGTCACCAATCTCGCGCGCACCATGCGCGAATTGAAAGAACAAAACATTTGGTTAGTCGGCACCGATGACGAAGCGACGCAATCGCTTTACGGCGCGAAACTTACTGGCCCGCTCGGTTTCGTGTTGGGCGCGGAGGGCGAGGGCATGCGCCGTCTCACGCGGGAAACGTGTGACGCGCTGGTGAGCATTCCGATGCACGGCACGGTGGAAAGTTTGAATGTGTCGGTCGCGAGCGGTGTGTGTTTGTTTGAAGCGGCGCGACAGCGCGATATTAAATAAAATATTTTCAATCGAATCTTTCTTGTCTCTGCCTGTCATATCCATGACAATAATGTTATTTATAACTATTTGATTTTATTGAATAATTTAATAGGAATTTCAACATGTTCAGTTGGCCGCGTTTGTTCAAAGGATTACAAATCATGTCTATGTTAAGTGTCGTTAGCGCATTACCTGTCACAGCAGCTACTTTGCCGCAAGGCATGGAATGGGTGACATCGGTTGAAGGTATCAGCGAATATAAATTACAAAACGGACTGCGCGTGTTGCTGTTTCCCGATCCCTCCAAAGAAACCGCGACGGTCAACATTACTTACCTGGTCGGTTCGCGGCACGAAAATTACGGCGAAACCGGTATGGCGCATTTGCTCGAACATTTGGTGTTCAAAGGCACGCCGAAGCGTCCGAATATTCCGAAAGAATTGAGCGAACACGGCGCACGACCTAATGGGACAACCTGGCTCGATCGCACTAATTATTTTGAAACTTTTTCCGCGACTGATGCCAACCTCGAATGGGCGCTCGATCTTGAGGCCGACCGTATGGTGAATTCTTTCATCGCGAAAAAGGATCTCGACAGCGAAATGACCGTGGTGCGCAATGAATTTGAATCTGGCGAAAACAATCCGCAAAGCGTGATGTTCAAGCGCATTACCAGTGTCGCCTACGATTGGCACAACAACGGCAAATCGACTATCGGCAATCGCAGTGATATTGAAAACGTGAATATCGAACGCTTGCAAGCGTTTTACAAAAAACATTATCAGCCGGATAACGCGGTGCTTGTCGTTGCGGGAAAATTTGATACGGATAAAACACTCGGTTGGGTGAGTAAATATTTTGCGCCTATCCCCAAGCCCACGCGCACGCTGGATACTTTATATACCGTTGAGCCGGTGCAAGATGGCGAACGCAGTTTCGTCATCCGCCGCGTGGGTGATGTGCAATTGCTGTCCTTGGCATATCACGTCCCGTCCGCGCAGCACGAGGATTTCCCTGCAATACAGATGTTGAACACGGTGCTGTCCGACACGCCAACCGGCCGTCTGCACAAAGCCCTGGTGGAAAAAAAACTGGCGGCCAGCGTCGGCGGTTACTCCGGACAATTCCATGATCCCGGTTTGAGTATGTTCTTTGTCACGCTGGGCCGAGCAGATGCTATAGAACCTGCCCGCGATGCGATGCTGAAAAATATCGAGGCCCTTGCGGCCGAGCCGATTACGGCGGAAGAACTCGAACGTGCGCGCAGCAAATATTTGAAACAATTTGATTTGAATCTTGCCGCGACGGAAAGCGCGGCTATCGGTTTGACATCAACGATTGCGTTAGGTGATTGGCGTTTGCTATTTTACGACCGTGACCGGGTAAAAAAATTGACCGTCGCTGACGTGCAGCGCGTCGCCGATAAATATTTCAAGCCGAGCAATCGTACACTGGGACAATTCATTCCCACCGACAAACCCGACCGAGCGGAAATTCCCGCTGTGCCGAATGTCGCGGCGCTGCTGAAAGATTACAAAGGCGGCGAAGCGGTGGCACAGGGCGAAAACTTCGATCCGTCACCCGCCAACATCGAAGCGCGCACCAAGCGCAGCGTGTTACCCGGCGGCTTGCAACTTGCGCTCGCGTCGAAGAAAACCCGTGGCGCGACAGTGAATGCCAGTTTGCAATTACGTTTCGGCGACGAAGCCAGTTTGCAAAACAAAAGTCCGGCAGCCACGCTTGCAGGCAATCTGCTCGCGCGCGGCAACAAGCGATTGTCACGCCAGCAATTGCAAGACGAATTCGATAAGCTAAAAGCGCAAGTAAATATCGGCGGTAGCGCAAGCGGAGCGAGTGCCAGTATCCAAACTACGCGCGAAAACTTACCGGCAGTATTAAAGCTGGTGATGGAATCCTTGCGCGATCCGATTTTCCCTGAGGCGGAATTCGCGCAACTGAAACGCGAATTGCTCACCGGCCTCGAATCACAAAAGCGCGATCCGCAAGCCTTGGCGTTTAATGCCTTCGGTCGTCAGTTCAACGCCTATCCGAAATCCGACCCGCGTTACTCCGGCACCTTCGATGAAACGGTCGCCGATTTGAATGCGGTTACGCTGGATCAAGTCAAAGCCTTCCACAAAGATTTTTACGGTGCATCTAACGCGCAACTGGCTGTGGTCGGTGATTTTGACGAAGCTGCCGTGACCAAAGTCGTCAGCGAATCATTAAGTAATTGGGCCAGCCCGAAACCGTTCGCGCGTTTGGTTGGCAAATTACCGACACCGACTATCGCCAATCAAAATCTGGAAACGCCGGACAAAGCCAACGCCGTATTCGTCGCGGGAATTCCTTTCGCCATGCAAGATAACGATGCCGATTACCCGGCGATGGTGTTGGGTAATTACATGATGGGCGGTGGCTTCTTGAGCTCGCGTCTCGCCACACGCATCCGGCAGAAAGAAGGCTTGAGCTACGGCGTCGGTTCCTTCCTGCAAGTCAGCGCGCAAGACAAAGTCGCCAGCTTCGGCGGCAATGCGATTTATGCACCACAAAACGTCGCCAAACTCGAAACCGCTTTCAACGAAGAAATTGCGCGTGCATTAAAAGATGGATTTACAGCAGATGAAATCACCGCTGCGAAATCCGGCTTGTTGCAATCGTATAAAGTGAATCGTGCGCAAGATGGCGGCTTGGCGGGTGCGCAGGCTAATTATTTATATTTGAACCGCACCTTCAAATGGAATGAAGAGTTGGAGCAGAAAATTGCTGCACTGACACCGGAAGCAATTACCACCGCGATGCGTAAACATATTGATCCAGCCAAGTTTACTGTGGTGAAGGCGGGCGATTTTGCGGGGAAGCCTGCGGTGAAGTGAAGGATGAAGGATGACGGATGACGGATGACGGATGACGGATGACGGATGAAGGATGACGGACAGCGCTTTGGTACACGGGCGCGCCCAACATAAAAAAACGGCGGTTACCCCGCCGTTTTTTGTTTTCTATCGCTACTTATTCATTCGCCTTCTATATAAGCCCAACGCAGCAGCCAATACCAGCAAAGCTAACACCGGATCAAAGGGGCCATTTTTACCCAAGGTGCAGCCTTTTATATCAGTAGTTTTGTCGCCGCTGCTGCCGTCATCAGCTTTGGCGGGTGGTGTAGTGTTTAAAGGAGTTGCGCTTGATGCGGGCGGTTTTTGATTAGTTCCTGTGGCATTCCCTCTCAAATTATGATCAGCGAAGCCACAAGCTCTAGCAGTTCGATTGTAAAACAATTGCCCATAGCGTAAGTCTTTTACTGCAGGGGTAAAGCTAACGGTAATAGTACAAGTCTCGTTCGCGGGGAGTGTATTGCCTTGGCAAGTATCAGTCTTGCTGAATTCGCCCGTTGTGAAAATCTCTATTGTACGGGCCACATTTGTCGGTTCGATGTTAAATGTTTGGGTCGCGCTGGGTGAGCCAAGCGCTGTTTCGGCAAATACTCGTGGGTCCGCCGCATTCTTCGTGCAAGTTCTATTATCGGTAGTGCCGATTAAAGCAATAGTTCGATTATTGCTAGCTATGTCGGCCGTAAATTTAAGCGCGCCGACTGTTGAAGTAAGCTCTGCTTGGTCTTTGCCGGGATCGGTTACCGGGGTGTACCAAACATTGAAGGTGCAACCTTCCCCGGCGCCTATTGCTTTGCAGGGTAGGTCAGGTTTGGTGGAGCAATTGCTGCCTTTGTTATAACAAGCATAAGTTTCGCCTAAGGAAAATTCACCGGAAATTTCCATGTCGGTGATATTGAGCACGGCGTCACCGGTGTTGCTCAGAACTACGATTTTGGGCGAGCTGATTTTCTTAATCTCTGTTCGCTCAAAATTCACTGTCGAAGTACAGGTGGGCGCGGAGGGCTCGCACAGATGCGCGCGCGGCGCGGCGTAAACGTAGGAAGACAAACACGCAAGCAACAAAATTACATAAGTATCTGATTTTATTAACATTTTTAACTCCTGCTTTGGCGTCGCATAATAAATAAAAATCAGTTTATCCTCTTGCGCCCATTCATGCGAGTAGGACGCGCGTGTTAATATCTGCTTTCAGACTATTCGCTCCACATCCTCATAGAAAGAGCCTGCTATGTTCGACGCCAAAAATACCATTGCCCATACCGACCCCGAAATCTGGCAAGCCATGCAACACGAAACGCAGCGCCAAGAAGATCATATCGAATTGATCGCGTCGGAAAATTACACCAGCCCTGCGGTGATGGAAGCGCAAGGCTCGGTGCTGACCAATAAATACGCCGAAGGTTATCCGGGCAAGCGTTATTACGGCGGCTGTGAATTTGTCGATGTAGCGGAGCAACTCGCCATTGATCGCGTGAAAGCATTATTCGGCGCATCGTTCGCTAACGTGCAGGCGCACTCCGGCTCGCAAGCCAACCAAGCCGTATATAACGCCGTACTCAAACCCGGCGACACCATCCTCGGCATGTCGCTCGCCCACGGCGGACATTTAACCCACGGTGCCAGCGTCAGCTCTAGCGGCAAAATTTACAAGGGCGTCGCTTACGGTTTGAACGACAAAGAAGAAATCGATTACGATCAAGTCGCGCAACTCGCGCGCGAGCATAAACCGAAAATCATCGTCGCCGGTGCGTCTGCTTATTCATTGCACATCGACTTCAAGCGCTTCCGCGAAATCGCCGATGAAGTCGGCGCGTATTTCATGGTCGATATGGCGCATTACGCCGGTTTGATTGCTGCCAAATATTATCCCAGCCCGGTCGGCATCGCCGATTTTGTCACCAGCACCACGCATAAAACTTTGCGTGGCCCGCGCGGCGGCATTGTGCTGACGGAAAAAGAAGAATTCGCCAAGCTGATTAACTCGGCGATTTTCCCCGGCATCCAGGGCGGCCCATTGATGCACGTCATCGCTGCTAAAGCGATTGCGTTCAAAGAAGCCATGACCAAAGAATTCCGCGACTATCAAGAGCAGGTCATCGACAATGCACGCGTGATGGTCAAGGTATTGCAATCGCGTGATTTGCGTATCGTATCCGGCCGCACTGACAGCCATTTGTTCCTCGTCGATTTGCGCGCCAAAAAAATCACCGGCAAGGAAGCCGAAGCGCAACTCGGCCGCGCGCATATCACTTGCAACAAAAACGCGATACCGAATGATCCGGAAAAACCGTTTGTCACCAGCGGCATTCGCATCGGCACCCCGGCCATGACCACGCGCGGCTTTAAGGAAATTGAAGCGGAGAAACTTTCGCACTTGATCGCCGACGTGCTCGACGCCCCGGGCAACGAAGCCGTGATCAACAAAGTGGCCAAAGAAGTGCAAGCCATGTGCGCGAAATTCCCGGTGTACGAATATCCGATCGTCGATCGTCGGCATCAGGCAGCGTAAAGTATATTCATGCGCTGCCCGTTTTGCGGAGACCCCGACACCCAGGTAATTGACTCACGCGTATCCGACGAAGGCGACAGCATCCGTCGCCGTCGCCGCTGCAACGCCTGCAACAAACGCTTCACCACCTTCGAAACCGCCGAAGTCCGCGCACCGCAAATCGTCAAACAAAACGGCAAGCGCGAAGAATTCTCGTCAGAAAAAGTCCGCACCAGCTTCATGCGCGCCCTGCACAAACGCCCCGTCACCACCGAGCTGGTCGATGCCGCGATTGATAGAGTCGGCCAAAAAGTTTTGGCCCTAGGCGAGCGCGAAATCGAATCGCGTCGCGTCGGCGAAATGGTCATGGAAGAACTACGCAAAATAGACAAAGTCGCCTACATCCGCTTCGCCAGCGTCTATCGCAGCTTTCAAGACGTCGAAGATTTTCATGATGTCATTAGAGATTTGCACAACGACTAAAGAATTTTTGTGCATTTTTGGTAAACGTAAGCGCGTGTGTGTTTTCATCGGCAAGATTAGGTGCGAGCGTCCCCTCCCATTCAAGGGGAGGGATAGGGTGGGGATGGGTGTCTAGTAGGATAGTTGCAACGATGAAAGATTTTTTTGGCTTAGTACGTTTAACAAGATGTCATACCCTAGACGATGCATAGACCGAGCGTCCCTTCCCCTGGCAGGGGAAGGATAGGATGGAGTTAAAATCTCAATCTTAACTAAGAAACTCCTTTCGAAGAATGAAAAAATAGTTTAATAAAATCAAATACTTATGAATCATCCCGAAGACCACCTCTACATGTCCAAAGCCCTGCAACTGGCAGAGCTCGGCCTCTTCACCACCACACCGAACCCAAGAGTCGGCTGCATCATCGTCAAAGAAAATAAAATCGTTGGCGAAGGCTACCACCGCAAAGCCGGAGAGAATCACGCCGAGATCGAAGCCTTAAACATGGCCGGCGAAAACGCGCGCGGTGCCACCGCCTACGTCACCCTCGAGCCCTGCAACCATCACGGCCGCACGCCACCGTGTACCGAGGCGCTCATCAACGCAGGCATCACCCGCGTAGTCGCCTCCATGCACGACCCCAATCCTTTCGTCGCAGGGCACGGAATAGAGAAATTACGCGCAGCCAAAATCGAAGTGAGAGTAGGCGTCATGGAAAACGAAGCGCGCGAACTCAACATCGGCTTCATCTCGCGCATGACGCGCAACCGCCCGTGGGTACGCATGAAAATCGCCGCCAGCCTCGACGGCAAAACCGCCCTGAGCAACGGGCAAAGCCAATGGATCACCGGCCCCGATGCAAGACGCGACGGCCACCGCTGGCGCGCCAGAGCCTGCGCAATACTGACAGGCATCGGCACCGTGCGCGACGACAACCCGCAACTCACCGTGCGCGAAATCGACACGACACGGCAACCGCTACGGGTCATCGTCGATAGCCAATTACAAACACCTGTTGATGCAAAAATTTTAATAGGCGGCAACACACTCATCGCCTGCGCGATAGAAAACGAAACCCTCGCCGCGCCGTTACGCGCGAAGGGCGCAGAAGTAATCGTGTTGCCCAACGCATCCGGCAAAGCCGAACTGCCGCAAATGCTAAAAGAATTAGCCCAACGCGGCATCAACGAACTTCACGTCGAAGCCGGCTACAAACTCAACGGCTCGCTACTGCGCGAAGGCTTGGTCGATGAACTGCTGATTTATTTAGCGCCGTGTTTTCTGGGCGATGGTGCGCAGGGGATGGCGAATTTGACTGAGCTGACTGACTTGAAGGATAAATTGGCTTTGCGAATTGTTGATGCGCGGATGGTTGGTGGTGATTTGCGTTTTCTTGTAAAGTTTTAATATTTAGAAGTACTTTACATCTTGACGTGGCGTGATATAGATTACAGCCCTACCGTCATTCCCGCGCAGGCGGGGATACAGCGCATTTCAAAAAAGAAGCTTTACTTCAAAATATTTTGTGAAAAACGTTTTTATTTAGTTGGATTCCCGCCTGCGCGGGAATGATAGGTTATAGGAAGTTGGGTGGATCCCGCCCGCCGCAGAATTGCAGCTTTAGCAATCCGCTCTCATCCCAGCTCGCGTAGGATGGGTGCAACCCATCAACGCTGGTGAAAAAATAGTGGTGATAATTTGACGTGGCGCACGATGGGTTGCACCCATCCTACCTGTCGTCATTCCCGCGCAGGCGGGAATCCGGTGTTTTTCTAACAAGATGCTTTACTGCAAAATATTTTGAGAAAGACGTTTTTATTTAGCTGGATTCCCGCCTGGGCGGGAATGACGGCTTAGCAAGCGTAGGGTGGGCAAAGCGATAGCGTGGCCACGCT
>JAYVGF010000117.1:0-1734 GCA_043772415.1 Betaproteobacteria bacterium | reverse complement strand
GTTTTTCACCGGCCTGTTCACGCTTGAATATATTGCGCGGCTGAGTTGTGTGAGAAAGCCGGTCAAATACGCGACCAGCTTTTTCGGCGTGATTGATTTTTTGTCCGTGTTGCCCGCTTACCTCGCCATATTTTTCCCCGGCGCGCACGCGTTCCTCGACATCCGCATCCTGCGTCTGCTGCGCATGTTCCGTATTTTCAAACTCACCACCTACGTGCAGGAATACGGCATGCTAGGCCGCGCGCTTCACGCCAGCCGACGCAAAATTCTCGTGTTCTTATCCTTCATCATGATGATCGTCGTGTTGCTTGGCACGCTGATGTATGTCGTCGAAGGTCCGCAGAACGGCTTCACCAGCATTCCAACCGCCATCTACTGGGCTATTTCGACGATAACCACCGTCGGCTTCGGCGACATCACCGCCAAAACTGATCTAGGCCGATTCGTCGCCTCCATCATCATGATGATGGGCTGGGGCATCCTCGCTGTCCCGACCGGCATCGTCTCAGCCGAAATGGCCGCGCAAAAAAGCGGCGCGCCAATCGGTAATCACCGCTGCGAGGAATGCCTGATAGAAGGCCACGAAGTAAACGCAAAGTATTGCAAGGAGTGCGGCGCGAAAATGGCGTGAGGGCACGATTCGCCGCTTCATTTTCCCCGTCGTTCCCGCGACTCTGCGTCATTCCCTCATCTCTCCGTCATTCCCGCGAAGGCGGGAATCCAGCAAAAACAAAAAAGATTTTCACCATATGTTTTGATTCCGTCGCTCAAGAAAAGCTGTTTTTTGAACAGCGCTGGATTCCCGCCTGCGCGGGAATGACGTGGCAATTGTCGGGCGATCCTGATGACGATTAAATCTGCGCAAATATTCGGTAGCGTGCGCTACGCCCACGCGTTACGCTCGCAGGATTGCAAGTAATTGCAGGTCAGCAGATGGCCAAGCCCCTTCCCCCTTGACGGGGGAAGGTTGGGATGGGGGTGACGGTTGTGACGCCAGAAAAAGTTCGAATTAGTGCAACGCGCACGCACGGTGCACCCTACCCATTAACCCTGCGCCGTTGCAAGCTCCGCATCTTTTGCCTTTGCCCTCGCAACAGCGGGCCGGGAACCCGTCCGTTCAATATATGCTTTGATCACCGGCGTCGCTTCCACCAAGCCAAACATGGTAATCCAAGTCAGTGCCGATCCCCACAACACATCCGCCGCAGAAAATTTTTCGCCAAGGATATACGGGCCTTTGGCGAGCTGATCGGTGAGGGTTTTCAACATGGTGTCGAAATCGCCGTAAGGATTCATCGACGGCGGGGCGGGTTCGCGCTTCATCGATTTATCCACCACCGCCGGTTCAAAACACGAGCCGTAATACACCATCCAACGCAAATACGGTCCGCGCAATGGATCACCGATTTGCGGCGCCAAACCTTTGTCAGCATAAAGATCGGCCAAATATAAATACACCGCCACTTGTTCGGTAATCAACGCGCCGTTTTGTATGATCGCAGGCACCTTACCCATCGGGTTAATCGCCAAATATTCCGGCCGACGTTGCTCGCCGGTTTTTTGATTCAGCACATGCAACTTGTAATCCGCGCCGAGTTCTTCCAGCAAAATCAGCGCGCCGCTGGAGCGGGTGTTAGGGGAATGGAATAGGGTGACTTGGCTGTTGGTGGACAGGGGAATCTCCTTAAATCATGTAGTGTGGGCAAAAGCGATAGCGTGCCCACGCGGAAAAAT
>JAYVGF010000116.1:0-5603 GCA_043772415.1 Betaproteobacteria bacterium | reverse complement strand
GCTTTTTTAACCTTGGGAAACATTTCACCCTCTTCTTCTTTTACGTGGTGATCAATGCCTTCTCCCAGTACGGTTACTTTAGCGTCATAGTGATCATCCCCTGGCCTCATGGATTCGAGCTGCGCAATTAGGTCTTTGGCGCCGGCATGTTCCACGTCTGCTTCGTCCATCAAGGCATCATCCTTGATAGCGGCACGGACAGCAGGATAAAATATTTCTTCCTCTACCTGCGCGTGGATTGTCAATTCCGTGCATATCTGCTGAACAACAGTCGTTTTTTCTTCATCCGTCCCTTTGCTCTTGGTGAGTTTGGCAAATTCTGCAAAGAGCTTTTTCACTTTCCTATGATCATCAGTGAGTAGCGTTATGGCATCCTGTTGAAGTTGCGTTTCATGTTTAAGTGCTGACTTATTCATAATAATCTCCTGGTAAAATTAAATGATGAATGTGATATTTCAGGTTCTGGTTTTGTAAAGGCTATTTTTCGATTGATGAAGCGATGCGCTTGAAATACGAAATGCGATGCTCATAATCCAATTTGGAAAAGCCGCGCTTAATTCATCCCTATCTGTTGGCACAAAAGCCGCCGCCACTTTGTGTGGCGGCGCTGCTTTTTAAGTCAGAGGTTGAGGATCGTTCGTTTCGTCCGCGGGCACTGAAAAAGTTTCACTCAGTGTTAACGGCTCTGCTGAGTCGTCGGTCGCATTCAGAGTCTGGATATAGGAAACAAAGGCTTCAGGACTGGCACCAGCACTGACCGGAACCTCTGTGCTATCAGTTACAACAAGGTTGTCACCGCTACTGCTGCTGCTGTCGCTGCAGCCAGTAACAATTAAGGTCATCGTCAACCCCGTCGCTAGCCAAAATTTACGTATTGTCTTCATAACGATTCCTTTTCAGTTAAGGGAAAACCGTGCCGGCCGCTGCCGCAGGGTTGAGGTTGCCGGGAAGCGGTGTCGTCATGTAGGGGAACGTCACGCCGTAGTTACCTGCGTTTTTACGTACGCCGTCTGTCAGTTTCAGACCGCCCGCGAGTGCATCAGTAGGTTTGCAGCCGACTTTCAGCGTATCCGTGGCTCCCGTTATGACACACAATGCACCCATAGCCACACGAAGCGATAAGTCCACTACGTCGTCTGCTAAACGCCGTCCATTCGGAAAGCCTGCCAGATCGCCAGCAGCAACACCTAATGCATTCTGCGCAGTTGCTGCGGCAGCTGGAGTAGACGTATTGAGCCGCAACATTTCCCCGGCAACGACGTTCTTCGGTTGATTAACACCTTCTATACCTTTCAAGAACACTGTCAGTAAATCCGTGCGCGGAAAGTTGGTAGGCGCTTTGGCAGCGGGGAATAACAATTCGATCAGCGCAGGTAGTACAGGGTTGGTAACATAGTCAGCAAAATTAGTAGGATCGTTCTTCGGTTTGGAGGCGTTAAACTTATCCTTATCATCAATGCCAATGATGAGTTCGTTGACCAGCGGCATACCTAATCGTGATACTTGAGTCCACGCGCCGCCGCCACGTGCCACTTTGTTCAATCCGGTAGCCGGTGATCCGTCAAGCAAGCGACCTTGGCGCAAGCTGGCCGTGGTGTATGCGCCGATTACTGGTTCAGCGCCCTTAGTCAAGCAGGCAATCGGCACTTCCATGGCAAGCGTGCTGACATTTTTACCTTCCAGATCATTGTTGTTTCCACCTACTTCAGGCCCCAGCGGATTTAAATTGAACAAGTCGAAAGCTTTTCCTACTGCAATGTAAAAAGGCTCCTTGCGTTGACCGACAAATACACGTCCGGGAACCGCGCAGCCAGGAATGTTGACGTTGTAAATATGCTGGTTGGCATAGGTCGCGTAACCCGTGGCGCTGCCAAATACTTTGTCGCCGATATTATCCACCGGCTTATCAAATTCCGCTGCACCACCGGCCGCATTAGTCACACTGGTACGAGTGCCTCCACGCCGCTTACCGCTGACTACGTCGATGGTAAAAGTTTCACGCACATTCAGCGTGGCGGGGTTGACGCCTGTGATGGGTCCGCTGTGAATGAGTGGGATCTTTACGGACTTGCCGCCTATGGTGAGGGCAGCCGCGTTGGAGGTGTTCTTAAAGCGAAACTGGAAGGTCATATCTTCTACGGCATCGCCGTCATTATCTATATGAATCTCGTATAACGCATTCTGGTTGAACATATAAAAATTTGGCCCACCCTGCGGATCCTGGAACGGTTGATAGTTTGCGAGAATTGTCACGAAATCTTGCCGCCCTGTCTCGTAGCTGCGAAACATGTACAGATCAGTAGCGTCCACTTGGGCTTGGCCGCTAATAAAAGGCGCCTCGCGATGGCTGGAAGCGTATGAAGACGACGGGGCGACAATTGCAAAGCCGGCACCTAGTGTGAAAGTAACGCATGCAATTTGTGTGCGTATAAAGCGATTCTTAATCATGGGATGCTCCTTAAGTTGAGGGGTTATTTGGAAGAACCAGCCGTGCCATAACATGTCTATCTGCAGCACATTCTGTAAAACCGATCTCCAACAAGAGAAAAGGTTTTAACGGAAATTACAGCGGCCTTTTGTTTGCGTCTGTGCGTTTGGCAACATAGGTGGCACTAGGCATTCAGCAATGAATTTGCGCCGTTGAAATTACGGCGCTTTTGTAAATGCGTAGTGCTTCGGCCAACAATGGATTAATGGTTGCTGATAAAGGGCACAGCACATTCTCCAACAGCACGAGTTGTCCGCAGAAAGCTGAGCGATCAACAGCTATTGCTGTTTTGTAGGAATAAATTATTTGCTATGTGCGTTATCAAACAGTCATGCCAAATTGAATCGAGCAGAATTCAAACTTAAAAAACGACACACGATCGCCCAGGCGAGCAACGGAATGAGTTAACTAGCTAAATTCTCTGGGATGGAAATAGTGGACAATGCTCGTATGCTTATTCAAATATAACATGTTGATTATAATCAATATTATTTATTATTATCTGGCCAGTCATTTTTTCCACAGGATAGCCACGGCATTTTTTTTTGCCATTCTCGCCACTTCGTTACCAGTAGCTGCTGAGCCGTTTTTACCTAAAGCGGATTCGCAAATTCTAGAAAAATTGCCTGTCAATAACACCAACACCCGCCGAGAGATAAGCCAGGTGAAAACCTCTCTGGCGCAAAATCCAAGTGATTTGCGTCTAGCTCTTATAAGCGCGAGAAGTTTTATAGAAGTCGGCCGCAGGGAGTCGGATCCACGTTATGCTGGTTACGCCCAAGCTGCCCTGGCGCCTTGGTGGAATCGCGCTGACGCACCGATAGAGGTGCGTATCATGCGCGCGACGCTGGCGCAAAGCACCCATAGATTCGATGCGGCGCTAATAGAATTGGATGAGATTTTACGTATCGATAAATCAAATGCGCAGGCGTGGTTAACGCGCGCCTCTATTCTGCAAGGGCAAGGCCGCTATGTTGAAGCGTTACGATCGTGCCAGCAATTGACGGGCATTGCGCTGTCGCTTGTTGCGAAAGTGTGCAGCACTGGTGTTACCAACATTAGTGGCCGCGCGCAGCAAAGTTATGCGGAATTATTAAGGGGCTACACGCAATTCGGGAAGGGACGGTCGCAACTTCGAGGCTGGGTATTGACGCAATTAGCGGAAATGGCGGCGCGTCTGGGCATGGTTAAATCTGCTGAAACACATTTTCGCGCAGCCTTGCAGGGCGACGCGGATGATAGTTATTTATTAGCTGCTTACGCCGATTTCCTGCTTGATCAAAAGCGTTACATAGAGGTAATCAAAACGATGCAAAACAAAACCCGCGCCGATGGTTTATTACTGCGCTATGCAGAGGCGCTGAAGCTGTCGAACGATATTCAAGCTGCAGACCAAATTATTATGCTACAACAACGCTTTAAAGCTGTTGCATTACGCGGGGATCTCAGTCATCAGCGGGAGCAGGCAAGGTTCGCATTACATCTAGATAACAACCCGCGTTTGGCGCTGCAACTGGCACAAGAAAATTAGCGTACACAAAAAGAGCCCGCAGATTTGCGCGTCCTATTAGAGGCTGCTTTATCGATGAATGACGTCAAAAGCATTTCGTTGGTACACGATTGGGTTTCCAAAAATAATTTGCAGGATATTGCTTTAACGAATTTGCTACGCATGAAGCAATCGACTGTCATGAATAGCTCTCTAATAAAATAAAACTTCTTTTAAAGTTGGCCTCCAAACGTCTTTCGGTACCCAAAAATTTTTTCACGCATAGCCAACGCTATGCGCGCCAGCGTACCGACTATGGCGAACCGATAGCGGTACTCTGTATTTTTATAGGAGGTTATATGAAATCATTACACAGATTATTTTTTGCTTTTTTTGTTATTTCTGGCTTGGTGGCAGGTTGCGCAAATACGGGATCCCGCCCCGTAAGTACGGCCTCCTCACCGACTTACTATGGAGTAATTGAATCAATAGACAGGACGAATGCTGCGAATAATGACGGCATTGCAGGAACAGGCATTGGAATCGGCACAGTCGTGGGTGGGGTGTTAGGTGGGGTCGTTGGTAATCAGGTGGGAAGTGGCAGGGGTAATACAGCGGCGACGGTTGCTGGTGCTGTCGGCGGCGCCGTAGTTGGACGGGAATTAGATAAAAACAATCAGACGGGTGATGCGTACCAAATTCGCGTACGGCTGGATAGTGGCTCTACCCAAACTGTGACGCAAAATAGCATTAGTGATTTACGCGTAGGTGACAAAGTAAGGATTCAGCAGAATACAGTTTACCGTAACTAAAAATGCCGTGAAAAAGCAGTGTTTTTATTGGGAATACAATCTGTTGATTACAGAACTATAAGCTAGTCATTTGTTTGCAAATTTTTAGGAGCAACATCATGGGATTCGATCAAAAAGGCAGTTCAGTATTTTGTGTGGCCCGCGGCGCTTCCGGTCAATGGGAAGTATCCGAAGAAGGATTCGAAAAACCTCTGGCCAGTTTTGAGAACGCGGAAGATGCATCCAGCTATGCGCATGACATGTCTAAGCTTAAGCAAGATTCCTCGGTCAAAATATTCGACGATCAGGGCATTCAGATGCCTGACGAGTAATGAAGAAATTTCCCAATCTGTCGAATGGGCGAGAAAATCAGAGCGAGCAGTATGAAAACAACTAGGAGCGCGCACGATCTTGGGCAGAGTCTGTGGTTAGACAATATTTCTCGCGAATTGGTATCGAGCGGGGCTTTAGCCCGATATATAAGTGATTTTTCCATAACGGGGCTTACATCAAACCCGACTATATTTGACCACTCTATTCGTGAGACTGATTTTTACGACGAGGCAATTCGCAATAGAGCGTCGTCGGTAAATTCAGCGGAGGCTTTGTTCCTTGATTTGGCGTTAGAAGATTTAACGGCAGCCGCCGACTTGTTTTACCCTATCTACGAAGTCACTGAAGGAATCGATGGTTGGGTGTCGCTCGAAATATCCCCTTTGCTTGTCGCTAATGCAGAGGCAACAGTCAACGAAGCGGTCAGTATTTATGCGCGGGCACACCGCCCTAACTTGTTTATTAAAATTCCGGGTAATCCGGCGGGCATAGCTGCTGTTGA
>JAYVGF010000115.1:0-4207 GCA_043772415.1 Betaproteobacteria bacterium | reverse complement strand
AGTGAGCAGCAACTCGCTTTTACCGACAATCCGATCCCGGAAAATACCGATGCTTCAATCCCAACACTGCGCACTGAGCAGGCGATAAATATCGCTGGCCGCGATTGGCGTATTACTGCGACCCCAGCTAATGGAATGTATAACACGCAAACCGGCTGGTTGACCTATGCCAGCCTTGCGGCAGGCTTACTGTTTACCGCTTTATTCAGCATGATCACGCAACGCTCTTTTGCGCTTTGGAAAACCAATAATAAATTATCCAATGAAATCAATGATCGTAAAAATGCGCAACAAGCGCTATTGGATAGCGAAAACCAATTGCGTTTGGTCACCAATGCCATGCCTGCGGTCATTTCGTACGTCGATAGAGATTTACGCGTGCGTTTTCACAATAAAGTATTCAGCCAGTGGATAGGTTTGACGAGTGAAGAAATCACCGGCCGGAGTTTGCAGGAAATCATGAAGCCGGAAGATTTCGCGTCGGTAAAACCGCGTATCGAAGCAGCTTTGCTGGGCGCGCGGCAAGATTACGAACGTAGTGTGGTATTACGCGACGGCGCAGCGGCTATGCATACCATCGTGAATTTGATTCCTCATTTCAACGAAGACAGACAGGTTATCGGCGTGTTCTCCATGACCGCCGATATCAGCGCACGCAAAAAAGTGGAAGACGAGCTAGCCGCTGAAAAAGAGCGCGCTCAAGTGACGCTCGCCTCAATCGGTGAAGGCGTCATTACTGCTGACGCAAACGGCAAGCTGGTTTATATGAATCCCGTTGCGGAAGAGCTAATCGGTTGCAAGCTCGAAGACGTGCGCGGCAAACCGGTCAACGAAGTATTCAGTTTTATCAGCGAAGGGGAACGCGAGCCGTTGGAAAACCCGCTGCTGCGTTGCATACGCGAAAAACAGGTTGTCGGCCTGGATGATCAATCCGTATTACAACGGCAGGATGGTACGGAATACCCGATTGATGATTCGACCGCGCCGATTCTTGATAATGACGGCCACACCACCGGCGCTGTGTTGGTATTCAGCGATGTATCGCAACAACGCTTCTTGTCGCGGCAGCTAACGTATCAGGCGTCGCATGATCCGCTCACTGGCCTGATTAACCGGCGTGAATTCGAAGAACGATTAAAGCGCGCCATCGCGGAAGTGCGCGGCGGCAAGTTGCAACACGTGTTATTTTTTATGGACCTGGATCAATTCAAAGTAGTCAACGATACCTGCGGCCATGTCGCCGGTGATGCATTATTGCGCCAGATCAGCGCCGCCTTTGAACGCGAATTGCGTCACAACGATACTTTGGCCCGACTCGGCGGGGACGAATTCGGTGTGCTGCTGGAACATTGCCCCACTGAACAGGCGTTACATCTTGCCGACCAACTTCTGAATGCCGCGCGTGATTTGCGTTTCACCTGGAACGGTCGCGTGTTTCCTATCGGCGTCAGCATCGGGCTGGTGACGATTACCACCGATAGTGAATCGCACACCGAAATCATGCGCTCTGCCGACGCTGCGTGTTACGTAGCCAAGGACCGCGGCCGCAACCGCGTCCAGTTGTTCCTGCCCGATGACGCGTTTCTGGCCCGCCGTACCGGCGATATGCAATGGTTTACCCGCATCGGCCAGGCGTTGGAAGAAAACCGTTTTGTTTTATATGGCCAGCCGATCCGCGCGCTATCAAAAAATTTCGCCGAAGATGCCTACGTAGAAGTGCTGGTGCGCATGAACGGCGAAGACGGGCAATTGATAGCCCCAGGCGCATTTATACCTGCTGCCGAACGCTACAATTTGATGCCGCAACTGGACCGCTGGGTGGTCAATAACGCGGTGGCTTGGTATGCCGAACAACTGCATAGCAAATACAAAACCAAATTACCTACGCTGGGAATTAATTTATCCGGCGCCAGCGTCAGTGACGCCGGCTTTCTGGAATTTATCCGCACCACGCTCAAAGCGCGTGACGTACCTGCGCGCGCATTGTGTTTTGAAATTACCGAAACCGCCGCCATTACCCACATGAAGCGCGCAGTACGTTTTATGAGTGAACTACGCGAAACCGGTTGCCGCTTTGCACTGGATGATTTCGGCAGCGGCATGTCCTCTTTCGCCTATCTCAAAAACCTACCTGTCGATTTTATTAAAATCGATGGTAATTTCGTACGCGAGATGCATAAAGACGTGGTGGATCTCGCCATGACCGAAGCGATTAACCGCATCGGTCATGTAATGAATATTCCCACCATCGCCGAGTCAGTGGAGAATCAAGAAACACTGGAAATGTTGCAAGAACTCGGTGTCAATTATGCACAAGGTTTCCACGTTGCTAAGCCGATGCCGCTGGATCAACTGCTGGCCGAGCCTGCAAGAGCTGTATTGGCTAAAGCACGTTAACCACTCTACAGCCGATGCTTGCGCCAAAATAATTCATGCATAACCCCACTAGCCCGACCGCAACCAAACACGGCGTTTCGCTTTGGCTGCAATCCATGCCCTTGCTGTTCGTGCTGCTGTGGAGTACCGGTTTCATCGGCAGCCGCTATGCCAGTCTTTATTCGGAACCGCTGACTTTTCTCGCCCTGCGTATGTCGATCGTCGCTGTGTTATTGCTGATGGCTGCTTGGGTAGGGAAAGCGCCGTGGCCACACAATCTCGTGCAAGTGCGTCAAACCGCCATGGCCGGTTTGCTGGTGCATGCTGGTTATCTAGGCGGCGTGATGTGCGCATTAAAACAGGATATGTCGGTAGGCTTGATTGCGCTGATCACTTGCTTGCAACCTATCTTGACCGCGCTGGCAGCCGGGCCTTTGTTTGGCGAAAAAGTGACGCGACGCCAGTGGGTAGGTTTGTTATTGGGATTGGTCGGCGTGGGTTTTGTCGTGAGTAGCAAACTCAATACGATGCAGGCGCCAAGTTTATTGGGCATGGCGCAATCCGTGTTTGCCTTGGTTGCGATCACCGCCGGCACGCTATATCAGAAGCGTCATGGCGCCAATATGGATTTGCGCACCGGCGGCGTCATCCAATACGGCGCGTCTGCTGTGGTGTTAGCTGTGTTGGCAGCAACCACGGAAACCATGCACATCGATTGGACGCCGCAATTTGGTTTTGCATTGGCGTGGTTATGTATCGTGTTGTCGCTCGGCGCTATTAGCCTTTTGTATTTACTGATTCGTCGCGGTGAGGCGGCGAAAACGGCCAGCCTGTTTTATTTAGTGCCGCCGGTCACGGCGCTGATGGCGTTTGTTTTATTTGACGAAGTACTAACGCCTTCGGCGATGTTGGGCATGCTGATTGCCGCTGTTGGCGTCGCCTTAGTCATCCACAAAAGCAGCCAACCCAGGACGCTGCCGTCCGCCATTGATTAGCGTAAAATACCAATATAATCAAATGTTTCTCTCGTATAGCCTTGGAGTAAAAAATGACAACATTAGTCGTGGTAAAAAAAGCCGGTTACGTGGTGATTGCGGGCGACTCACTCACCACCTTTGGCGGCGTGAAATTATTGCCCGCCTACGACAAATCGCATGACAAGATTTTGCATGCGCATGGAACCTACTTCGGCATAGCCGGTAGCGCTGCGCACCATTTGGTGATGGAAAGCATACTGACAAAAAATACCGAATTGAAACTCGGCAGCAAGATGGAAATTTTCGAAACTTTCCGCAAACTACATCCGGTGTTGAAAGAAGAGCATTTTCTCAATCCAAAAGAGGAAGAAGATGATCCCTACGAGTCCAGCCAACTCACTTCACTCATCGCGAATAAGGCCGGCATATTCGGCGTGTATTCGATGCGCGAAGTATTTGAATTCGACCGCTTCTGGTCTATCGGCTCGGGACGCGAATTTGCGCTTGGCGCGATGTATTCCCAATACGACAAACTGAAAACGGCTGAAGATGTCGCCCGTGCGGGCATTGAAGCGGGATGCGAGTTCGATACCAGCTCGTGCATGCCGATGAGTTTATATAAAGTGAAATTAGCCAAGTAATTATTATGGCGAACGATGAGGAAGATGCAGGCGTCCGCATCGATAAATGGTTATGGGCGGCGCGTTATTACAAAACGCGCAGTCTCGCTTTAGAAGCGATCAACGGCGGTAAAGTCACGCTGAATGGCGAGCGCGCCAAGCCTTCCAAAATCCTCAAGTCTGGTGACAAAATCTCCCTGCGGCAATCGCCTTACGAACGTCATTTGATCGTGC
>JAYVGF010000114.1:0-1791 GCA_043772415.1 Betaproteobacteria bacterium | reverse complement strand
GCAACAGCTTCTGGTTTTCAACCAAAGAACCGTGCATTTTCCAGTTACCGACGACGAGTTTTTTTCGCATGTTAAATATTTGATTATATTGAATATTTTATTTATGCCGGAAGGCATGTTGCGGCGCAATTCTACTCTGCGCGGCAGGTGGGGGCAAACACTATTCACGCTTTGGGAAATAGCCGTTAACGTATTGACAATAGCTACACGTCGCCATAATATATGTATATCTAATGTACATGCAAATTAGGAGAAACCATGCGTGACACTGCTATTAACCTTCGAGCGCTCGCCGAGCAACGCGATCTCATCGATCACGCCGCGCAATTGCTCGGCAAAAACCGCTCTGACTTCATGCTCGAAGCTGCTTGCGATAAAGCGCAAGCCGTTTTGCTCGACCAAGTTTTTTTCAAACTGGATGCCGAAAAGTTTAGTCAGTTCACGCAACTACTCGATGCGCCGCCAGCCGCCAATCCAGGGCTTGCGCGCCTGATCGCCGTCAAAGCGCCGTGGACAAAAAAAGCTAACAAGAAGTGAGCTTGCAACTCAATGCGCCGGAGCCGTTATCGTCGCTTCATCGCCTAGCTGAATTCGCATGCGGCGAGCCCGCGCTGGACGAATGGCTCAAGCGCCGCGCGATGGCCAATCAGCAAAGCGGTGCAAGCCGCACCTTTGTGGTTGCGGACCAAGACCAACAAGTGTTTGGCTATTACGCATTGGCCGCTGGCGCGGTCACACATTCAATGGCCGCAAATGGAATCAAACGTAATATGCCCGACCCCATCCCCGTGATGGTGCTCGGCAGATTGGCAGTCGATCATCGCGCGCACGGCATTAAGTTGGGCGCGGCGTTGCTGCAAGATGCTGTCAACCGAGCGGTAGCCGTGTCGGAAAACGCCGGGGTTAGAGCATTGTTGGTGCATGCCTTACATGACCGCGCAAAACAATTCTACGAGCATTACGGCTTTCAAGTGTCGCCCACACATCCGCTTACGCTAATGTTGCGATTAAACAGCACCAAGCCATAAAAAACATCAAGGCGTAATATGCCTGATGCGGTCTCGCATGTCGAAATATGTGTGCAGAATAGCGGCGGGGATAATTAAACATCATGCGGCGCAATTCACTGCGTTCATTGACGCCCTACTTGGTGCGGGCTACGTGGACTTAGAATCGTAGGATGGGTGCAACCCATCAAGCGCGCCTTAATTTGCTGACTATCAATTCTTTCGCGAAGAAATGATTCGTGTGATTACAATTATTCTGAGCGAGATCACAGCAAAAGACGATGGGTTGCACCCATCCTACGCGGGCTAATTTATGCGATCGAAATAATTACGAACTACTTTAAGATGAAACAAACACAAATAAAATATTACCGCAGTAAAGAGCCCGCCGAACAGAGTCGCACCAAAATCTTGAATGAGGTATCGTGGAAAGGTAGCAAAGGGTAACAAGGGAACAAAAACCAATGCCCACCGACTCCACCCTTTACGAGCAGCCATACCCCAACATCCGATAAGTCCGAGGCCAACAAATACAAGCAAAGCAACTCCGGCACCGGACCGCCATAATTCTGAATACATCATTAGTTGACCATTCACTGCCCAATCAGAAATTGGCAAGACAGTAAACAGAAATAATATAGGGCAAACAAGCATTCCACCTTGGCAAAGCAATTTTAGAATGAAAGGAAGATCGTTTGTATTGCGCCAGGATGTTCTTACTTTTGATATCACTCATCAGCCTCGATATTAATAACAAGCAAAACTAAGCAAACTATTTCCCCGC
>JAYVGF010000113.1:0-2421 GCA_043772415.1 Betaproteobacteria bacterium | reverse complement strand
TTGTTCCACTTTTCTATCAGGCGAACATAGGCGATTAGTTGTAGTTGCGCATCTTTAGGCAGGACGATATTTAGCGTGGCTAAACCATCGGATAATTTTTGTTCGAGTGATGCGGTTTCGAGTGCGACGGACATTTTTGGCCTTACAAAAAACTGATTATAATCAAATGCTTATGCGGATTGCTGTTGGTCGTTATTTTTCAGGCTGCTTTTTTTCAAATGCACTAACAACAGCGATATCGTGGCCGGGGTCATGCCGGAAATACGCCCGGCTTGGCCGAGTGTTTCCGGTTGATGCTGATTGAGTTTTTGCTGCGCTTCTTTCGACAGGCCGCGCACTTGGGTGTAATCCATATTGCTCGGCAGGCGCAAGCTTTCCTGCTCGACCGAGCGCGCCACTTCGTCTTGCTGACGCGCGATGTAGCCGTGATATTTCACTGAGATTTCCACTTGCTCGGATACAGCGGGGTCAGATGTTTTTTCACCTGCGCCGGGCAAAGTCATCAGCGACGCATAAGTCACATCAGGTCGGCGCAATAAGTCCAGCAGCGAATATTCGCGCTCGATCGCTTGGCCGAGCACGCGCTGCGCATCGGCGTCGGGCAAACTTTTCGGATTGACCCAAGTCGATTTGAGGCGCTCGGTTTCGCGCGCGACGGCTTCGCGTTTTTGCTCAAACGCTGCCCAGCGCGCGTCATCGACTAAACCTAATTTGCGCCCGATTTCCGTCAGGCGCGCATCGGCATTGTCTTCGCGTAACTGCAAACGATATTCGGCGCGGCTGGTGAACATGCGATACGGCTCGTTCACGCCGCGCGTGACCAGGTCATCGACCAACACACCTATATACGCTTCGTCGCGGCGCGGACACCAGGCGGCGTTGCCTTGCGTCTGCAGACCGGCGTTGACGCCCGCGAGCAGGCCTTGTGCGGCGGCTTCTTCGTAACCGGTGGTGCCGTTAATTTGTCCGGCGAAAAACAAGCCGGCGATAGCTTTGGTTTCCAGCGACGACTTCAAACCGCGCGGGTCGTAGTAATCGTATTCAATCGCATAACCGGGGCGCAGAATATGCGCTTTTTCTAAGCCTTTGATTGAATTGACTAATTTTAATTGTATATCAAACGGCAAACTGGTCGAAATGCCATTCGGGTAGATTTCGTGCGTCGCCAAACCTTCCGGTTCGAGGAAAATCTGGTGCGAAGCCTTGTCGGCAAAACGATGGATTTTGTCTTCGATCGACGGGCAATAACGCGGGCCGACGCCTTCAATCACGCCGGTAAACATGGGCGAACGGTCGAGGCCGCTGCGAATGATGTCGGCGGTTTGCTGATTGGTATGGGTAATCCAGCACGGCACTTGGCGCGGATGCTGGCTGGCGCGGCCCATGAAGGAAAACACCGGCGCGGGGTCGTCGCCCGGCTGCTCGGTCATGACGGAATAATCGATGGTGCGGCCATCGAGGCGCGGCGGGGTGCCGGTTTTCAGGCGACCTTGCGGCAAGTTGAGCTCTTTCAAACGCGCGGCCAAGCTCACCGACGGCGGATCGCCCGCACGACCGGCTTGGTAATTGGATAGACCAACGTGGATCAAGCCGGACAAAAATGTTCCGGCGGTCAGGACAACCGTCTTGCCGCTAAAACGAATGCCGAGCTGGGTTACCACGCCGGTGACTCGGTCGCCTTCAAGGGTCAAATCATCGACTGCTTGCTGGAACAAAGTTAAATTCGCTTGATTTTCAAGGCGATGGCGTATGGCGGCTTTATACAAAATACGGTCGGCCTGGGCGCGGGTGGCGCGTACCGCCGGGCCTTTACTGCTATTTAATATACGAAATTGAATTCCCGCCTCGTCCGTCGCCGCCGCCATCGCGCCGCCCAACGCATCGACTTCCTTGACCAAATGGCCTTTGCCGATACCGCCGATGGACGGATTGCACGACATCTGCCCCAAGGTTTCGATGTTATGCGTCAGCAATAAAGTGCTGCAACCCATGCGCGCAGCCGCCAACGCAGCCTCAGTACCGGCATGGCCGCCACCAACTACGATCACATCAAAAGTTTGGGGAAATTGCATGGCTATCGGGAATCCTCTTGGGATGCGAATGATACGCCAAATTATTGGAAGGATGAAGGATGAAGGCGGAAGGATGAAGAGAAAAACCTAGGTTTCACGTGGAACATTGCTGGAGGGATGAGGGATGAGGGATGAGGGATGAGGGATGAGGGATGATTAGCCCAGCGCAGTCATTCCGGAGCCGTCTGGCATTTGGTTTTGCCGTCATTCCCGCGCAGGCGGGAATCCAGAAATGATAAGACAAACTGTTTCACGTGAAACATTGAGTCCAAAAATTATGGATTAAGCCAAATATTCAAATAAAAAATGATAGTATAATCAATTAGTTAATATCGGCACCGCTGAGGCG
>JAYVGF010000112.1:0-11058 GCA_043772415.1 Betaproteobacteria bacterium | reverse complement strand
TGGCAGCGGAGTATGTGCGAGCCAGCCTGCCAATGCACCGGAATCATTAACGACTGTCGCAATAGGTGGCAGCAATATTACCGGCATCGATTTTGGTTTTAACTTCGACACCATCGTGAATGCCAAAGACAGTGGACAAGGTTCGTTGCGCCAGTTTATTTTGAACAGCAATGCGCTGGGCAATGCGGGCCTTGCACAGACGGGACAAACGGCCGGACGCGAAGTATCACTATTTATGATTGCCGATGGTCAGGCGCATAACGGTCTGCGTGCAGGACTTGTCAATCAATTGACCGGCGGTGTGGCGGTGATTACGCCAGTAACTGCATTGCCGCAGATCACCGATGCTAATACGACCATAGACGGCACAACGCAAACCACCAATGTAGGTGACAACAATAGCGGAGCCTTGGGTACGGGTGGGACGGTTGGTATCGGTCCTGACGGCCGCCCCAACACGGGTGACGAAAAAATACTGCCAGTAGTTAATCGCCCTGAAGTACAAATCAATGGCGTGTCCACTATCGTTGCTGGCTTGGACGTACAGGCCAGTAATACAACCATCCGCGGGTTGTCGATATACGGATTCGGCAGCGGTCCGCAAGCAGGCAATATCCGCGTGGGGACTAGTGTCGCTTCAGCTTTCACAGCAACGCTGATAGAGCAGAATATTTTGGGCACACCGGCAAGCAGTTTTACAGATCCCGGCGCCACGCGTACCAAGGGCAGCAACATAGTGGCGCTCGGCGCTGACGGCGGCACCGTCAAAAATAATCTGTCAGGTTTCGCTGAGTCGTTTGGTTTTTTGATGATTAACGCCGCGGATAACTGGACAGTCGAATACAACGAGTTCCGTGGTAACGGCATTAACAACGCAAACCGCGATGGCGTGTCGATGGAAGACAGCTCGACCGGGGAAACCATACGCTACAACTTAATTACTGCTAATCAAGGGGTAGGTGTTGATAGTTACCAGAGCTTAGGCAACAACACTATCAGGGAAAACACCATAGCGTCCAACGGAATAGGAGTCAGCGCCAATCTGGAGAACGCGGGTGTTCGCTTATTCGGTAACGGCAGTACCGTGATCAATAACTTGATTCAGAATAATGCGGGTGCGGGCGTATTGGTGCTTGGGCAGAGCGCAGGATTGACCAATACCCCGGCCTTAAAAAATAAAATCACGCAAAATAGCTTTTCCGGTAATGGCTCAAACGCGATTGATTTGAGCAATGCAGCCGCTGCGGGCAGTATAGTTCCCAGGTTGGGAGACGGCATTACGCTTAACAGTGGTGCCGTTTCGACTTGCGGCTACCTCGGCACCAGCGGCAACAACGGCATCGATTTCCCGATCATTACTGCCGCTACCGTCTCCGGTGGATTGCTTAATGTAAGCGGGACGGCTTGTCCTGTCAGCACGGTGGAATTTTACAAAGCGGCGGTTGCATCCGGCGACACTTCTGCACCGAATAACTATGGCGAAGGCATTGTTTATCTTGGCTCGCTGGTTACCAATGCTGCCGGCGTATTTAACGGCAGCTTCGCCGTTGCCGGGGGCATCATCAATGTCGGCGACGCAGTGACTTCCATCGCCATCGCCATCGACAACACCAATAACACTTCAGATAACACTTCAGAATTCAGCGGCAACCTCACCGCCGTGTTGTCAGGTGTGAACGTTTCCGGCTTCGTGTATAGCGACGTGAATCAGAACAGCGTCAAAGACGCGACCGAAGCAGGAACGGGCCTGACGTTATTCGCCAAATTAATTCCGGCTGCAACGCCACTCGGCCCGGCGATTCAAGCAATAGCAGTCAATTCTACGACTGGCGCTTATAGTTTCTCAGGCGTTACGCCTGGGCAATATTCCATAGTTATTGACAACAATAATACGTTAGCCGACGTTGCGCCGAATTTACCCGCAGGCGCGATAGGAACGGAATTTCCTACACAAGTTCGCACCCCATTTTTGGTAGGCAGTACGGATATTGCCAATCTGAATTTCGGTCTTGTCATTACGGCGGGCATTTCCGGTCGCGCCTTTAACGACAATGGTGCAACTGGCGGTATCGCCAATAACGGCATACAAGATGGCGGCGAACAGGGTATTAGCGGCGTTACGGTAAAATTAACCGATGCGGCAGGCACGACAGCCTATGCAACGACGGCAACGGATAATAATGGTAATTATTTCCTGGTAGTTCCAACGACTGTCCCTGCTGGCACCGTGTTAAAAGTGGTTGAATCGAATTTGTCCGGCTTTACTTCAACCGGCGGACAAGTGGGCAATACGGCGGGTAGTTATGCCCTAGCGCCGGATACGACGACCTTCACCCTGGTGGCCAACAGCGTTTACACCAATGTGAATTTTGCCGATGTGCCGAACAACACTTTCACGCCAAATGGCGCGCAGAGTTCCCTGCCGGGTAATGCCGTATTTTATCCGCATACATTTGCGGCGGGCACAGCCGGAACGGTGATGTTTACTTCAAGCAATATTTCCACGCCTGCTACAACTGGTTGGAATACTTTGATTTATCAGGACGCGAATTGCAATGGCGTGATCGATACGGCTGAGGCCAATGCTTTGGTCAGCGCGCCTATTGCTGTTGTAGCCGGGCAAACCGTTTGTATCGTGGTGAAAGAAAATATTCCCGCCAACGCACCTTACAATGGACAGGATCAGATTACTGTCAACGCGCAGTTTAGTTACGCCAATGCGGCTAGCTTGGTTATTGCGCCATTGGTGCGGCAAGACTTAACCACTATCGGTGCGGCAGCGGGCACTGGCCTGGTGTTGCAAAAAGCGGTGCGCAATATTACGGCAGGCACCGCATTAGGCACCAGCAATCAGGGCAAGTCTGCTGACTTACTTGAATATGTCGTTACTTATAACAATAGTTCAGGCGGGACATTGACCAGCGTAGTTATCAACGATACTACGCCAGCGTTCACTGTGTTTGATGCCGCTACTTGCGGCGCTCCGATACTCTGCACTATTGCGCCCGCGCCTGCTGTGGGTGGAGCAGGGCCCATTCAATGGACGTTGTCTGCCCCGCTTCCTGCTGGCGGGACAGGGACTGTCACCTTTACCGTCCGTATCCAGTAAACTAACGCTTCACTATCACCAGCCCCGTTGCGATGAGAGTCGCGGCGGAGATATTTTTTCATGTCGCATTCTCAAAATAATCATCGATTATCCGGTGTGTTGCTGGTGTTACTGGCGGCCGTCGGTTTTTCCGCCAAGGCGATTTTCGTCAAGCTAGCTTATCGCTATGGCGTCGATTCGATTTCGCTGTTGTCATTGCGTATGCTTTTTTCCTTGCCGTTTTTTCTACTGATGGCATGGTGGGCCGGGCGCAATCAAACTGCGGCGCGCTTGACGAGTGGAGATTGGAAGCTGGTCGTCGCTATGGGCATCGCCGGTTATTATCTTTCCAGTCTGCTCGACTTTCTCGGCTTGCAATTTATTTCTGCCGGGCTGGAGCGCTTGATCCTGTTTTTGTATCCGACTTTTGTATTAGTCATTTCCGCAGTTTTTTTCAAGCAGGGCATTACGCGGCGTGACGCTATTGCTTTGCTGCTAAGTTACGCCGGCGTAGTGTTCGTGTTTTATCACGACGTGCAGACCGGTCAAAAAAATGTTTTGCTCGGCTCCTTGCTGGTATTGGCGAGCGCGCTGACTTACGCCATTTATTTTATCGGCAGCGGCCGCATCGTCGGCAAAATCGGTTCTTTGCGTTACAGCGCGTACGCGACCATCGTGTCGTGTATTGCGGTGCTGATACATTTTGCTTTGACGCGCGACCTCGTTTCGTTGCAACAGCCAGCGCAAGTTTATTTTCTGTCGTTATTGATGGCTTTGTTTTCGACCGTGCTGCCGGTGTATTTTTTATCCGAAGGCATACGCCGCATCGGCTCCAGCCATGCGTCGATGATCGGTTTTATCGGCCCTGTCATGACAATTTTTCTCGGCAGCCTATTGCTCGGCGAGCAAGTCGGCACGACGCAAATCATCGGCATGGTGTTGGTATTGATAGGCGTACTCATCATCAGTATCAAGCCCAAAACGCTGCCGCTGAGTGAGTGAGCGGGACGGTTTTACTATTTTTGTGCCTTGCACAATAAGCGCTGCAAGGGTATGATTTTCCGGCCTGAACGAAGCCTATTCTATCGCTGGCGCTTTACAAATAATTCATTATAATCAAATACTTACGAAAGAGCCCTCAAATGAAAAAACCTCTACGCGTTGCCATCACCGGAGCCGCCGGCCAAATTGGTTACAGCTTGTTGTTCCGTATCGCCAGCGGCGAAATGTTGGGCAAAGACCAGCCGGTAATTTTGCAATTGCTCGAAATCCCTGATGAAAAAGCCCAGGCTGCATTGCAAGGCGTGATGATGGAGTTGGATGACTGCGCGTTTCCTTTATTGGCAGGAATGGTCGGCACCAGCGATCCGAAAGTCGCCTTCAAAGACGCCGATGTCGCCTTGCTGGTCGGCGCGCGTCCACGTGGCCCCGGCATGGAGCGCAAAGATTTGCTCGAAGCCAACGGCGCCATTTTCACCGTGCAAGGCGCAGCGTTGAATGAAGTTGCCAGCCGCAATATAAAAGTGCTGGTGGTCGGCAACCCTGCCAACACCAATGCTTACATCGCCATGAAAAGCGCGCCTGACCTTAAGCCAGGTAATTTCACCGCCATGATGCGTCTCGATCATAACCGTTCACTCACACAAGTCGCGCAGAAAACCGGCAAGACTGTCAACGATGTGAAAAAAATGACTATCTGGGGCAATCACTCCGCTACGCAATACCCGGATATTTTCAGCGCCGAAGTGTCGGGTAAAAATGCCGCACAACTAATCAACGACCAAGCCTGGCTCGAAACCACCTTCATCCCTACCGTACAACAACGCGGCGCAGCGATCATCAAAGCGCGCGGCTTGTCATCGGCAGCTTCGGCTGCTAACGCGGCGATTGAACATATCCGCGACTGGTCGCTCGGCACACCGGCGGGCGATTGGGTGACCATGGGCATTCCATCCGACGGCAGTTACGACATCCCGAAAGGCGTGATGTTCGGCTTCCCCGTGACGTGCTCTAACGGCGAATACAAAATCGTGCAAGGTTTGACTGTCAGCGAATTCAGCCGCACGCGTATCAACGCTACGCTGAAAGAGTTGCAGGAAGAAGCGGCAGCGGTAGCACATTTACTGAAATAATATTTGGCAGGATAAAAACCTAAGGCCGCGCGAGCGGCCTTTTTGCGCCTATCGCCGTCAACGCAAATCGCCCACTACTTTCGCCAGCTCCAATTTATTGTTGATGCCTAATTTGGCATACACGGTATAGAGATGGTTGCCGACCGTGGAGGGTGAGATGTCCATGGCTTTGGCGATTTCCTTGTAAGACAAACCTTGGGCAAACAATTCGGCAACTTCGTGTTCACGCTTGCCCAAGCTGTCATAAGGGTGTCTTTTTCTGGCGCGTAATAATATCTGCTCGTCTTCTATAGTCGCGTACGCTACCAAAGTATGTCCCGTATACGGAAGTTGCTGTTCGAATCTCAGCCAGTGCAACATGGACTGCGGTAGGTAAGGGCCCTTCCAAGCAGGCCATTCTTCCTGCAGCATTTGCGGAAAGTGCTTGTCAGTGACATGCAGCATGCCTTCACTATCCGCCAGCGCCGGGCTGTAAATATTGCTGCCGCTCTCGCGCAGTTGCATCAAATGATCGAGGCGGTTGTTCCCATAGACATCGACTACATGCGGCAATAGCGCCTGATTGAGCGCCTGTTCCTCGGTAGTGAAGGGCGGCTTGTCGGCGGAGCGGCATAAAGCGATGGTGGTCAGCAGGCGGCTGAGCGGATCGACTATCAGCGAACAAAGGACCTGTTCGATAGCATATTGCCGCAGCGGAGAGTCGGGCGCCAATTGAAACGCCGAAGCCGTACAAGCAATCTGGTTGTCGATTTGTTGCAAGGCTTTTCTATGCAAGGCGTCGTATTGCCACAAGTGGAAAATTTCTGCCTGCGAGTGGGCGGGCATTGCGTGAACATATGCTGCGTGCGGATGCGCGGCGTGCTCATGCACTACGCCGTAACTCCACATGGCGGCATCAAAAGGGATATGTTGCTTGATTTGCTCTAGCGCCCAGTCCTGGAACTGTGCTGGTGATATGGTGCGGCCGCCTCTATGAATTTTCAGTAGCAGTCGGCTGAGATCGTGTTCCATCCGCGCCCCCGTCCTGCGTTTATAACCCCAATTTATTATTAAGTATAGGACGTAAAATCGACTACGCTTCAGCTTTTCATGAATGGAACAAGTTCAAAAATAGAATTTGTCCAAGTTCCGTGTTGTGGGTAATCGGGCCTATTGAACCCCCGACCGGCAGGGACTAAATTAACGACTCGGTTCGACTAAGAAATTTTCGCAACGGGGGAAGTCATTTGACCAGGAGAGTGAACATGTTATTTTCTACCAATTATCCGAGTTACCAGGATCCCATAGGTGAAGCGCACGAAAACAACCCTCATCCGTTGCAGCATGGAATGCGGAAAATATCTGACTATGTCGGCGATTTTTTCGCAGCCCTATTCGTCATGGCGTTTACCGGTTTGGAGTTGGTGTTTCTGGCCGCGCTTGCCGTGCTGGTGTTAAAAGGCTTGGCGACTTGGAATGTGATGCCGGATGTATGGGAAGGCGCTACGCAGCATTTGCAAAGCATGGCTGAATGACGTTGAATTTTAGCTTTGCAGTAAAGCCGTTTTGATTTCCAGCGCTATTTTCTCAGCCACCTTGACATCATCGGCCAGCACAGTGAAATGTCCCATCTTGCGACCCGGACGCGCTTCACGCTTGCCGTAGAGATGCAGTTTGACCTTAGGGTGGGCAAGGATTTTTTCACTTGGCAATTTTCCATCGCGCCATACATCGCCGAGTAAATTCACCATCACCGCCGCAGAGTGCTGCTGCGTGTCGCCCAGCGGCAAGCCGCATAATGCGCGCACTTGTTGCTCGAATTGCGAGGTCACGCAGGCATCGATAGTATAGTGGCCGCTGTTATGCGGGCGCGGCGCGATTTCGTTGATGAGTAAGGTATCGTCATGCAGGACAAAAAATTCGACCGCTAATACGCCTACGTAATCAAGCTCCTTGGCCAGTCTGGTTGCGGCCTCGGTGGCTTGCTTTTTTATTCCGTCGCTAACGCGCGCCGGCACGATGCTGATATCGAGTATGCCGTCAGCATGTTGATTTTCCGCAACCGGAAAAGTGGCGACAACGCCATCAGCGCCGCGCGCCAACACCACTGACACTTCGCATTTCAGCGACAGAAATTTTTCCAGCACACAGGGAATATGATTCCATTGTTGGTGTACCTCGCGCAATTGTTCCGGCGTATCGATGCGCGCCTGGCCCTTGCCGTCATAGCCCATGCGGCTGGTTTTGAGTAATGCAGGAAAAGCTATATTATTCAATAGGTTATAAGATTCACTCTGATTGCGTATAAACATGAATGACCCGACGGCAAATCCATGGTCACGCAAAAAAGTTTTTTCAGTGATGCGATCTTGCGCGATCGCGACGCTTGCGCCGCGCGGACGCACGACGCAATGTTTCGCCAATTCAATCAGGCTATCGGCCGGTGCGTTTTCAAATTCGGTGGTGATGGCGGCGCAGGAAGCGGCCAGTTTTTTCAGCGCAGCCGCATCGCGGAAATCGGCGCAGATATGTTCATCGGCAAAATGTTCCGCCGGGGCTTGCGGATCCGGATCAAGCACGAGGACGTGATAACCCATGCTGCGTGCGGCGGCGACAAACATGCGGCCCAGTTGCCCGCCGCCGAGCAGGCCGAGTGTCGCGCCGGGTAATATCATTTTTGCAGCGATGGCAGTGACATGGATTTTGCCGCGTTAGTTTGCGCTGCACGGAAATCCGTTAGGGCTTGCACTAAACTTTTGTCTAACAGTGAGAGCATTTCTATTGCAAACAGCGCGGCGTTGGCTGCGCCCGCTTCGCCTATGGCAAAAGTGGCAACGGGTATGCCCTTGGGCATTTGCACAATCGAGTACAACGAATCCTGGCCGTTCAAATATTTTGACGGTACCGGCACGCCGAGGACGGGGAGAGTGGTTTTAGCGGCCAACATACCGGGTAAATGCGCCGCGCCGCCGGCGCCGGCAATGATGCAGGCGAGTCCGCGTTCGCGTGCGGATTCTGCGTAAGCAAACATAGCGTCGGGCATACGGTGCGCCGATAATACTTTGGCTTCATAAGGCAGCGCAAAATCCGCGAGGATTTTCGCGGCGTGCTGCATGACTTCCCAGTCGTTATTACTACCCATTACGATGCCGATTAGTGGTTTTGTCATGACGGATTATTGTCTTTCATCATAAGGTAATTTGATGTGTCCCCAGCGTATCGCGATCACGCCCAGCGCCAGTACCAGTATCGAAGTGGCCAGGCTGATCATGGTCCATGCGTCGAGAGATTTCATGTCGATAATAATATGACGCGCGATGGACACCATGGCGATATATAGCGGATAGCGAATAGGTAGTTTGCCGCTCCTGAAATAAAGCCCGGCCATAGTAAGAATTTCCAGAAAAATAAACATCAGCAATATATCAGGCAACAGCACGGTACCAATCAGCCACATGCCGTGTACATGCTGCGCGAACGCGATCATAGTCGCGGCGATAATAAATAACAAACCCAGCCATTCTATGAACGACAAGCCGCGCATGACGCTATGGTTAAGTTTTTCGCTGGCTTGATTAATGACCGCAGGCTGTTGCATCATATTCAGTCCACCAAGTGACGCGCTTGTTCGATTTGTTCGCGGTACGCATCGAAGATTTTTTTCAACGCATCGGCCATGTTGGTGGTCGGCTGCCATTTTAATTCTTCGCAGGTGTTAGTGATTTTCGGCACGCGGTTTTGTACGTCCTGATAACCTTTGCCGTAATACTCGCCTGAAGTGGTATCGATCATTTTCACTTTGGCAGCGTTGTCGCGATATTCAGGATAGTTTTTAGCCAACTCCAGCATCATGGTCGCCAGTTCGCGCACGGAGAAATTATTTTTCGGATTGCCGATATTATAAATTTTTCCGCTGGCAACATTATCTTTGTTGTCGATAATTTTGACCAGCGCATCGATGCCGTCGTCGATGTAAGTGAAGGCGCGTTTTTGCGTGCCGCCATCGACCAGCTTGATCGGCTCACCGCGCACAATGTGGCCGAAGAATTGGGTGATCACGCGCGACGAGCCTTCTTTCGGCGTGTGGATATTGTCGAGGCCGGAACCGATCCAATTGAACGGGCGGAACAAGGTGAAATCGAGACCGCCGTCCATGCCGTAGGCAAAAATGACGCGGTCCATCAGTTGCTTGGAGCAGGAATAGATCCAGCGCGGTTTATTGATCGGGCCGCAGACTAATTCTGACGTGTCGGAATCGAATTCATCATCATGGCACATGCCATACACTTCGGACGTCGAGGGAAACACGATGCGTTTGCCGTATTTGACGCAGGAACGCACGATGGGTAGGTTGGCCTCGAAGTCGAGTTCGAAGACTTTCAGCGGTTGTTTCACATAGGTCGAAGGCGTGGCGATCGCGACCAAGGGCAACACCACATCGCATTTACGGATGTGATATTCAATCCATTCTTTGTTGATGGTGATGTCACCTTCAAAAAAATGAAAGCGTTTGTGTTCGAGCAAATCGCTAATGCGGTCGGTTTGCATGTCCATGCCATACACTTCCCAATCCGTGGTATTGAGTATGCGTTGGCTGAGGTGGTGGCCGATGAAGCCGTTAACGCCGAGAATCAGGATTTTTTTCATGGTTATTGATGGCTGAGGGTGAGGGCGCATTATACCGGTTTGCGCGCTTGGGATAAATGCGTTGTTAGCGGTCGGGTTGCAGGGCGCCGGCGCTAAAATATTGCGGCAGCGTTTCCGGCGGGATATTGTTACCGTCCACTTCTATATTGAGAATACGTAACACGCCAGCACCGCAGTCTGCGTATAACCGATTATTTTCCACGTAAAGTTGCGGCGCCATTGAACGCGCTTTATTTTGCGGCGCCAACATGCTGCGCAATATTTTTACCGGCTTGCCTTGCAGGGAAGTAAAGGCGCCGGGAAATGGCGGCGCGACGGCACGGATCAGATTATGAATTTGTGCTGCGCTTTGCATCCAATCGATGCGGCCGTCTTCTGCTTTGCGTCCGCCGTAATATTTGCCCAGGCTCAAATCCTGTTGGCGCAAATTTGGTGTGCCGTTCAATAGCGCGGGCAGGCAACGATACAGCGTTATTTCCGCCGCGACGGTGACTTTGTTGAAAACTTCGGACGCCGTATCGTCAGGCAAAATCGGCACCGCTTGTTGATCGACGATGGCGCCGTTGTCCGGTTTTTCGTTCATCACATGTAGTGTTGCGCCGGTCTGTGTTTCGCCATTAATGATGGCCCAATTGACCGGTACGCGTCCGCGATATTGCGGTAGCAGTGAGCCGTGCATGTTGAACGCGCCGTGTGTTGGTAGCGATAACAATTCACGTTTTAGCATCATGCGGTAATAGAACGAGAAAAAGTGCGTAGATTGTAACTTATTGATTATATTAGTTATTTCTGGTGTGTTCGGATCGTCCGGCGTAATCACTTTAATGTCATGCAATGCAGCGAGTTTGGCGACGCTGTCGAACCAAATGGTTTCGTTCGGATTATCTTGATGGGTGATGACCAGCGGAATTTTGACGCCGTGCGCGAGCAAAACGGACAGGCACCGCACGCCGACGTTGTGATACGCGAAGACGATGGCGCGTGCCGTCATTATTTTGAGTGAACGAGACTGCTGATGTTTTGCGTCAAGGATTCGCCCTGATCTTTTTCAAGGATGGCTTGAATAATGAAACGCGGGCGATGGCGCACTTGCTGGTAAATGCGTCCGATATATTCGCCGAGCAAACCGATGCCGAAAAGCAACACGCCGATCAGGAAAAAAGTAATGCCAAACAAGGTGAACAGGCCTTCCGCTTCCGGCCCGACGATCAA
>JAYVGF010000111.1:0-13098 GCA_043772415.1 Betaproteobacteria bacterium | reverse complement strand
GGGTGCGCCGCGCGCGCACGTAAAGGTATTTCAGATTACCCCCCAATATTTGAGGCAACGTATGCCTTGGCCGCTTCCCATTGGCCGGGGAGGCTGAGATGGGGGGTGGCGACGTTATTCACACCAGCCGAAGGTGGAATATGCGCAACGCGTGCGCAGAGCGAACCTTACGCCTTTGTCATCCTGAGCGGCAGTGAAGGGTTTGCTTTTCGATGTTGATTTGGCGAGCGGAACAGCGGATTCTTCGCTGGCGCTCAGAATGACAACGCGAAAAGTTTGCTTGCCATTTGATTTTCAAACATTCCATACGGCGCAATTCGCAAAACTCATTGACGCCCTACTTATTGCGAACTACGCGGGCCCCTCTATTTTCCGTCATACCCGCGATATTCTCACCAAAACGAACGTTGTTACAATAAAAATCGCCATCTGCTGAATCTGAAGGCATTGACCATATATTTACAATGAGCTTATATTTTTGACCCTTAACTTCGACGGCGTATACCACCCGGTCTTTGCCAAGATAATAGGGGCTAGGACTTGCCGAGTTGATATCAGCGGCTTTATACCCGTAACCTTCTGGATTGCCATACCGAGTAACTCCCGGGCCCTCAACACCATGTTTAGGATTTTCTAATACCGTCACCTTGACATCTTTATCCTCAATTGAGGGCACTCCTGCCTTAGTCCATAATTTAGTGTTAGGACTATACCGATACCCTAGATAAACCATTACATCAGCTTCTGGATCGAGGTCTGCATACTGTATGACGGCATCGGTACAAGTGGTTAAAACCTTTTTATATCCAGGCGCATTGCTCAACCAAAGGTTTCCCATACCAAGTCTCTTATTGGGGGATTTAATAGCTTTTGCAAAAAGGTTCTGGGTCAAGTCTTTCGTTATCATATTTTCTGCCCGCAATGTCGTTGCGCACAAACACAATACCGCTAGCAGCCATCCACAAAAATTATTTTTATTCATGCGAATATTTTTCATATTCCCCTTGATTTATTTTGAGATTCTTAAGCTCAGCTTATTACTTCACTTCACGCCGCTCTATCAACGCCTGCGCCAAGGTCCCCACATCCACATGCTCCAACTCCCCACCCACCGGCAATCCACGCGCGATGCGGCTGATGCGTATGCCTTTGGGGCGTAGGATTTCGCCTATATAGTGCGCAGTGGCTTCGCCTTCAACGGTGTAGTTGGTGGCGAGGACGACTTCTTTTACTTTGCCGTCGGTGGCGCGGGTGATTAATCTATCGAGGTGGATTTCTTTTGGGCCGACGCCATCGAGCGGGGACAATCTGCCCATCAAGACAAAATACAAGCCGCGATAACTTTCGGTTTGTTCCATCATCATCAAGTCGGCGGGCGATTCGACGACGCAGAGCAAGCTGGCGTCGCGCCGCTCGGAACTGCACAACTCGCACAGTTCCGACTCGGTGAAACTATTGCACAAGCTGCAATGACGCACGCGCGTGAGCGCATGGCTGAGTGCGGCAGCGAGTTTTTTCGCGCCGGGCTGGTCGCGTTGTAACAGGTGATACGCCATGCGCTGCGCGGATTTTGGCCCTACTCCTGGCAAGCAACGCAACGCCTCGATTAAACCTTCGAGGCTGACGGAAGATTTCATAGTTGAGGATTTCAGAATGGCAGTTTCATGCCGGGCGGCAAATTCAATCCGGCGGTGAAGCCGCTCATTTTTTCTGCCGACAGCGCTTCCGCTTTACGCACCGCGTCGTTCATCGCGGCGGCGATTAAATCTTCCAGCATGTCTTTATCGTCGGCGAGCAAACTCGGATCAATGGTCACGCGTTTCACGTCGTGCTTGCACGTCATAATGACTTTCACCAAACCCGCGCCGGATTGTCCTTCGACTTCTACCAATGCAAGTTGGTCCTGCATTTTTTTCATGTTCTCCTGCATCTGCTGAGCCTGTTTCATCAAGCCGCCGATTCCGCCTTTCATCATGATATTTTCCTCAATTAAATCAATTAGTTACTGTATAGGCCGTATGGAAGTTTCGATCAGCTTCGCGTCCATATTTTCCACCAATTCGCGCACGAAGGGATCTTGTTCTATCGCTGCGATGGCGCTGTTTTGTTTGGTCTGTTGTTCTTTTTCTATCACCACCGCGACGGAATTGCCGCTGGTTTCGCCGACGGATATTTTCAACATTACGCTCGTGCCGAAATGCACATCAAGTGCCGCTTTGAGTTTATCCAGATACGTTTTGTCAGCCAAATGTTTATGTGCTTCCGGCACGGCCAATTCAAATTTGCGCCCTTCAAACGATTTCAGTTCAGCGTGTTGCGCCAACATGGCCGCCATGCCGCCGAGTTTTATTTCGCTCACTAGCGCAAGCCAATCGCCATTGAAATTGACGTTGGCGGAGGTCGTCGCCTCAGGTGCTATTGGTGGGCTGACCACGGCTACAGGCGCTGGGGTTTTCGCTACCGGCTGGGTTGCTGCGACCGGCGCTGCGCTTCTAGTCGGAACTGGTGCAACGGATTTTACCGGCGCTACTTGCGCGCCACTGCCCTGGCCGATTTGCGCGCCGCCCTCAGGACGAAACGCCAACATGCGCATCAGCGTCATGCTGAAACCGGCGAACTCATCTGGCGCGAGCGCGAGATCGCGCCGACCGTTGAGCGCAATCTGGTAATACAGTTGTACGTCTTCCGCAGAAAAAGTCTGCGCAAGTTTTTGCAAGCGATCATACATAGGCTGCGTCGCATCGGCGCTGCCAGGAACGGTTTGCAGCAAGGCGATGCGATGCAAAATCGCGGCGATGTCTTGCAGCGCGGCTTCGAACGAAAAACTGCGCGCCGCCATTTGTTCCGCTTCGGCCAACATACTTTTTCCATCGTTGGCGGCGAGTTGGTCGAGCAGATTAAACAAATAACCCTGATCGACCGTGCCGAGCATATCGGACACTTGCGCCATAGTGATTTTGTTGCCGCCGAACGCGATGGCCTGGTCGAGCAAAGACAGCGAATCGCGCATCGAGCCTTGCGCCGCCTGGCCGAGCATATGCAGCGCAGGAATTTCGAAGGGAATATTTTCCACTTTCAACACCACTTGTAAATGCTCGGCAATCAGCGTCGGCGGCATTTGCTTGAGATTAAATTGCAGGCAGCGCGATAGCACGGTGACGGGAACTTTTTGCGGATCGGTCGTCGCCAAAATAAATTTCACATGCTCCGGCGGCTCTTCCAAGGTTTTCAACATCGAGTTGAACGCCGACTTGGACAGCATATGAACTTCGTCGATGATATACACCTTGAAGCGGCTCGACACCGGCATGTATTGCGCCTTATCGAGCAGCTCGCGCATCTCTTCTACTTTGGTGTTGGTCGCCGCATCGACTTCGAGCAAATCGACAAATCTTCCGCTATCGATTTCCGCACAGGCGCTGCATTTGCCGCACGGCGATGCCGTGATGCCGGTTTCGCAGTTCAGCGCTTTGGCCATGATGCGCGCGATGGTCGTCTTGCCGACGCCGCGCGTGCCGGTAAATAAATATGCGTGATGCAAGCGCTGGGTCTCCAACGCATTGCTCAACGCGCGCACCACGTGCTCTTGCCCGACCAGTTCGGCAAAATTTTTGGGACGGAATTTACGTGCAAGAACAGTGGAGACGGCCATTAAAATATATCAATTAAATCAAATAGTTAGTAAGAATAACGCAAATGCAGAATGTTGAAGTTTATCCCCTCATTCGGCTGCTTCAATCCAGCGTTGGACAAATGCTGGATACGATAGCCTACATCAAACTCATTGTGTTTACCGAAACGCACACCGACACCAATATGCGAGCCGAAATGATAATTGCTGGAAAGATTGCGCGTGTCGGTTACGCGGTTGCCGGTAATCAGATGCACGCCGAGGCCGCCATCCAAGTAGGGACTCCAGCCACTAAATGATTTTTTCTCCAGCCGCAAAACCGGCGTAAAAGCGATCTCGTAAAAAAAAGGATCGCCCCCCGCTTTGCGCCCACGCCAGAAACCCAGCGCTGGCTCGCAATACCCCGCAACATGCCAATCGCCGTCGGCAAACCAGCGTCGCCCGGAATCCCACTGGAACGCCACGCGCCCCATTTTCACCCCGTCGCTCTCGGACAATTCGATAATCGGAATATCCGCTTTTGCCGAGTTGCTGAAAAAAATCATGGCAACAAAGAAAAATAATCGAATCATGTTTTAACGCAAAAGAACAAAAAAAGGTGGCGAGCCTAACCCCCGGCACTTACAGGGTGTAGCTGTGGCTGCTTGCTTCCGCACCTGACCAGGTTCACTACGCTGCAATGCGGGGAGGCCCGCCGTTGATGGTTATCTGAAATAGTGAAATTTCAGACGTAAAAATTCTGTAGGGGGAATTATACCTGCTGAGTGAAGCGAGGAAAAATATTTGTTCATTGACTCATTTTGCACCGTTGCAAAACACATTACGTGCTTCGCAATTCGTTAAGTCATTGCGACCTACACGCCTTAAAAATTAAACGCCCGCCGTAACTCCTTCGCCGTCATCGGCTTGCCGAACACCGACGTGCGGTAATCAAACTCTTTCGCCCGCGCGAGGCCGCCGACCAACACCGGCTCATGGCCCGCATCGTTCACTAAGCGCTGCGCGACTTTTATCGCTTCCGCATCATCGCCCGCTATCGATATGCCCAGACGTTCACCCGCGCGATGCGCTTCCTGTTTCATTTGCGCATAACCCACATGCGTGTAGGCGCGCACGATGCGTGCACCAGGCAAAAACTGCGGTGAGGTCACGCCGGTTCCTTTCGCTAACGCATCATTAGCCATCTCGCCATCTCGCGAGGGAATGGGATTGCACGCGTCGAGAACAATTTTGCCATTGATTTCCGCAGCAAGATCACGGCCCAATGCAGGCAGCGCCGCGTAAGGCACGGCAAAAAATAATACCTCGCCGAAAGCAGCCGCCTCTTTCGGCGTACCCACTTTTGCCCCGCCACCGATTTTCGCTGCGAGCACTTTATCATCTTCCAGATTGCGCGAAGCAAACATCACCTCATGCCCGGCTTTCACCCACAACTCACCCAATGTGCCGCCGACATTGCCGGAGCCGATGATACCGATTTTGAGCGGCTTTTTTGTGTCGAGGTTCTGCGCGTGTAGCGGGAATGCACTTAGCACCAACCCCGCTGCTATGGATTGCAGGATGATGCGGCGTTTTTTGAATTTGGTTTGTACGTTGGTAGTCATGGCGATCTCCATCATCAAAGTAACGGCAAACGACTCAAAATATATTTACCCGTTCGGAATGACAGCATTTTATTGCGCCTAGTTCAATACCTACAACAGCTTTTGTAGGGCGCAATGAGTAAAGCGAATTGCGCCGTATGTAAACTTAAGTAATAGGTCATGTCCATTATTTTGTAGCGTAGCAACGATTTCATGCGGCGCAATTCACGTTGTCATTGCGCCCTACACTTGCTGATTTTATTTTTCCCCGTTATGCAACGACAGGATATCCCGAACCTTGCTGCCGCCCTGCTTAGCCAACTCAGGGTTTTGCAACCACATTTGAATAAAAAATTCGCGCATTTGTTCAGATTGGGCCAAGCGGCTCAGCATCAAATGCTCAGGAATGATTTTATTCGATTGAGGTTTAGTATCAGACATTAGGGTCTTCTCCACGCACAATCTTTTCTAGTGCAATCACGTCGATCTGATCTTTAGGGCGATTGGCACTGCGCTTCATTACTAATAAATCATCAATTGACGCTATGCGCACCTGCCGCCCAAATAACTCACCCACAGCAGCGTTTACCTTCAATTTCTCAAAAGGCACTTCTGGTCGCACTATGATATCCACTACACTACCCCCGACCTGGGTTTCTCTAAGCGAAAATGCCAACATACCTTTTTCACGCTGCCACTTTTCTATTAGCACTGCATCACGTATCGAATCGATCGACACCGCCATTGCTGGGACCAGCCCAAATTTTTTTGCGACAGAGATAAATCGGACAAGATTAGTGTCGTCCATTGCCAAAACCAAATCAACGTCAAAAGTAGAGCGAAGGAAGCCGTGCAACTGTACGGCCAAGCCTCCCACCAACACATATTGTACCGACTCATCAGCTAGCGATTGGAGGAGATCTGTTGTTTTCATTTAGTTTAACGACTTCAACACATCCGCCAACACGTTAACCAACTGATCAATTTCTTTCTTCTCGATAATCAGCGGCGGTGAAAAGGCGAGGATGTCGCCGGTGTAGCGCGTGAGGATGCCTTTTTGGTAGCAGCGGGTGAAGACTTCGTAGGCTTTGGCTGAGGGCTTTCCTGCGTAGGGTTCGAGTTCGACACCCGCGACCAAACCTAAATTGCGCACGTCGATGACATGCGGCATTCCCTTCAATGAATGCACTGCCTGCTCAAAATACGGTGCCATTTCCTGCGCGCGGGCGAACAGGTTTTCTTTTTTGTATAAATCAAGCGTGGCGCAGGCTGCTGCGGCTGCGAGCGGATGACCGGAGTAGGTGTAGCCGTGGAAAAACTCGATGGCATTTTCCGGGTGGGCGTTGACGACGGTGTCATAGACCATTTGCTTCACCGCTACGGCGCCCATCGGCACGGCGGCGTTGGTGATGCCTTTGGCCAGTGTCATCAAGTCCGGCGTGACGTTGAATAATTGCGCGGCGAATGGCGTGCCTAATCTGCCGAAACCGGAAATGACTTCATCGAATATCAACAGGATGCCGTGCTTGTCGCAGATGGCGCGCAACTTTTCCAGATAGCCTTTCGGCGGTACCAATACACCGGTAGAACCGGCAAGCGGCTCGACGATGACGGCGGCAATGTTGGATGCATCATGCAGCGCGACGATGCGTTCGAGTTCGTCGGCGAGATGCGCGCCCCACGCTGGCTGGCCTTTTGAGTACGCCTGCTCTTTCAAATTAAATGTATGCGGCAAATGATCGACGCCGGAGAGCATTGCGCCGCTATACACTTTGCGGTTATTCACCATGCCGCCGACGGAGATGCCGCCGAAGCCAACACCGTGATAACCGCGTTCGCGCCCGATGAAGCGGGTGCGCTGCCCTTCGCCGCGCGCGCGGTGATAGGCCAACGCCATTTTCAGCGCGGTATCGACCGACTCGGAACCGGAGTTAGTAAAAAATATTCTATTCATTCCCGCTGGCGTAATTTCCGCCAGCTTGCTCGCGGCTTCAAACGCGACTGGATGGCCCATCTGGAACGTCGGCGCGAAATCCATGGTTGCCGCTTGCTTGGCAATCGCTGCAGTAATTTCTTCGCGGCAATGTCCGGCATTCACGCACCACAAGCCGGCCGTGCCGTCGAGTATCTCGCGGCCATCATGCGTGGTGTAATACATGCCCTTGGCTTTCGACATCAAGCGCGGCGTCGTTTTGAATTGCTTGTTCGCGGTGAACGGCATCCAGAATGCCGACATATCGATAGTATTTGTGCCCATTTCGACCTCTAAAATAGTTCTATTAAATCAAATACTTACATACTGTCCACGTAACGCTCGATTTCCCATTGCGTGACGTGGCGGCTGTAGCTGATCCATTCGCTTTGTTTCAAGCGCGTAAATTCTGCGACGAAATCTTCGCCGATAGCTTTGCCAATAATTTTATTTTTACGCAAAGCGTTCACTGCTTCGCCGAGATTTTGCGGCAGTGTCGCAACGCCCGCTTTCACAAATTGTTGCGGCAACCATTCGTACAAATCTTCGTTGATGGGTTCGCCCGGATTGATTTTGTTATCGATACCATCCAGTCCCGCTGCGATCACCGACGCGAGCGCTAAATAAGGATTCGCTGCGCTATCGGACAAGCGCCATTCCATGCGGCTTGCCGTGGTGCGCACGAGAGCGGTACGATTATTGTCGCCGTAACAAATATAAGCTGGCGCCCATGTTGTCCCCGACAAAGATTCGCCTACGACGAGACGCTTATACGAATTCACCGTCGGCGCGGAGAACGCGCACAAGGCTGGCGCATGTTGCAGTAAGCCACCGAGAAAATGATAAGCGATGCCGGATAATTTCAATCCGCGTTGGTCTTTATCCGAAGCAAAAATGGCGTTGCCTTTTTTATCGCTAATCGACAGATGAAAATGCAAACCGCTGCCGGGCATGTGGGCGAAAGGTTTCGGCATGACAGAAAAAATCATGCCCATTTCTTCGGCAATCGAATGCGCGGCCATTTTGAACAACATGTAACGATCCGCCGCTTGCAGTGCGTCGCTGTAGTGATAATTCAATTCGAATTGGCCTTGGGCGTCTTCGTGGTCGATTTGGAATACATCGAAGCCGGATTCCTGCAGCACCTGAGTTAAACGCTCGGCGTACTCGCGTTGACGCATCAGCGTTTTGTAATCGTACGAAGGTTTTTCCAGCACGTCATCGATGTCGGCGGGCAGGATATCGTCGCCGGATTTATGCAGCAGAAAAAATTCCGGCTCCAAGCCTGCGTTAAGTGTCCAGCCGCGTTCGGCTAAGCGCGCGACTTGTTTTTTCAAAACCTGCCGTGGGCATAAATCGAACGGCTCGCCCGCCACAAAACCATCGCACACCACGCGCGCGTAACCGGGCAACCACGGCATCGCCTGCAAAGTGCCGATGTCACCGCGTCCGTAATATTCCGAAGTCGGGCCAAAGCGCGGCAAGTTGGTGCCCCAGATCGACGGACCAGCAAAACCGGCACCGGGATAAAAAATATCTTCCAGATGTGACAGCGGAATATTCTTGCCTTTCGCCGCGCCGAAAATATCGGTGAACTGCGCCATGACAAACTTCACACCTTGTTCAGATAATTTTTTGCGCGCGGCGGCGATTTGTTTTTGCAGCGATGTGGAAATGGTCATTATATAAGTTATTGATTATATTATATTATTTATGCAGTCTTTATGGATTGCTCGATGATGACTAAAGCCTCATCAAAATGCTTTTCTTCTATCGTGAGCGGATAAAGAAAACGAATCACGTTGGCATACACGCCGCAGGTCAACAAAATCAAACCGTGCTCCAACGCTTTGGCTTGCACGCGCTTGGTGTAATCGGGATCCGGTTTTTTTGTCGCGGGATGATTAAATTCCACCGCGACCATCGAACCCAACCCGCGCACATCAGAAATTTGCGGCGCAGTCTTGGCGATATTTTTCAAATGCGCTTGCAACTTGTCGCCGAGTTTTTGCGAACGCTCCAACAGATTTTCTTTTTTGATAATGTCGATGACGGCGTGTGATGCGGCTATCGCCAGCGGGTTACCCGCATAAGTGCCGCCGAGCCCGCCCGGCGCGGGCGCATCCATGATTTCCGCGCGGCCGCAGACTGCGGACAATGTCATGCCACCGGCCAAACTTTTCGCCATAGTGATAATGTCCGGCACCACGCCATAGTGTTCCGAAGCGAACCATTTTCCCGTGCGGCCAAAACCAGTTTGCACTTCATCCATGACTAATAATATCCCGTGCTCATCACACAACTTGCGCAGCGCGGTCATGAACGCTGGCGGGCAGACATAAAAGCCGCCCTCGCCTTGCACCGGCTCGATCAATATCGCCGCGACGCGCTTGGCTTCGACGTCGGCCTTGAATAAATATTCCAGCGCGTGCAGCGAATCTTCCACCGATACGCCGTGCAATTCGCACGGATACGGCACATGGAATACTTCCGCAGGGAATGGTCCAAAGCCAACTTTATACGGCACCACTTTGCCTGTCAGCGCAGCCGCCATCATTGAGCGACCGTGAAATGCGCCGCTGAAGGCGATGAGCGCCGTGCGACCTGTCGCTGCACGTGCGATCTTGACTACGTTTTCGACCGCTTCTGCGCCGGTAGAAAAAAACGCGGTTTTTTTCGCGTGCATGCCCGGCGTCAGTGCGTTTATTTTTTCGGCTAAGGTCACATACGATTCGTAAGGCACGACTTGATAGCAAGTGTGGGTGAAACGGCGCAACTGCGCTTCAATCGCAGCGACCAAAGTCGGATGGCGATGGCCAGTGTTGAGCACGGCGATGCCGGCGGCGAAGTCGATGTAACGACGGCCTTCGATATCCCATATTTCGGCGTTCTGCGCGCGGTCGATGAAAAAATTATTGCCCACTGCCACGCCGCGCGGTGTCGCCGCTTCGCGGCGGGTTTTCAGTTCTGCGTTGGTGAGTTTCATGTCCATGTTTCGCTCCTGTTTACTATTTGATGTAACTCTTACATGCCGCGCTATGAACCAACCTACTGGCCGACTTGTGAGAACATCCCTCCGCCTTCAAGGGGGAGGCTAGGAGGGGGATGGGTATCTTATCAGACATCGTTGATTCCCTTACAACACCCATCCCCACCCTAATCCTCCCCTTGAAGGGGAGGGAATGTGCTCCGTGATCATGCGCAATGCAGTTAATAAATTTGATGCTGGCAAGAACAGCCTTACGCGTGCGCGCGGCGCACCCTACGATAATTTGATCCAGGTGGTTTTCAATTCGGTATATTTTTCCAGCGCATGCAGCGATTTGTCGCGGCCGTTGCCGGATTGTTTGTAGCCACCGAACGGGACGGTGATGTCGTCTTCGTCGTAGCTGTTCACATGCACGGTGCCTGCACGCAAGGCGCGGGCGACGCGGTGTGCTTTGTTGATGTCGCGCGTCCAAATCGCAGCGGCTAAACCGTAACTGGTTTGGTTGGCGATTTTTAATGCTTCGTCGATATGATCGAAAGCAATTACCGACAACACTGGCCCGAATATTTCCTCGCGCGCGATCGTCATATCGTTGCGCACGTTGTCGAATACCGTCGGCGAAACATAATAGCCGCCGGTTTCACGCCGCACTTGTTCGCCGCCAGCGAGTAATGTCGCGCCGCCGCTTTTGCCCGCCTCAATATAACGCATCACGTTTTGCATTTGCGTTTCATCGACGATCGCGCCCATGACGGTGCTGGGGTCGAGCGGATCGGCTGGTGTGTATTGCGGTATCAATTTCAATGCGCGTTCCAGGAACTGATCTTTGATTGATGCTTCGACCAGCAAACGCGACGGCGCGTTGCAGCTTTCGCCTTGGTTAAAAAATATTGAGCCGACCGATGCCGCCACCGCTGCATCGATGTCGGCGGTATCGGCGCAGACAATATTGGGCGACTTGCCGCCCAGCTCCATCCATGCGCGTTTCAGATTCGATTGCCCGGCGTATTGCATGATTTGTTTGCCGACGCGGGTCGAGCCGGTGAAGGCGATGCAATCGACATCCATGTGCAAGGCCAGCGCGCTGCCCGCTTCATTGCCGTAACCCGGCACGACGTTGAATACACCCGGCGGTATGCCCGCTTCCATCGCGAGTTCGGCCAAACGTAAAACGGTGAGCGGCGATTTTTCCGATGGCTTTAACACCACGCTGTTACCCGCCGCCAATGCGGGGGCAATTTTCCACGACGCCATCAACATCGGGTAATTCCACGGCACGATGCAGCCGACTACGCCCATTGGCTCGCGTGTAATCAGCGCCAGCGTGTCATCCGCTGTCGGTGCGATCTGGTCGTAAATTTTGTCGATGGCTTCGCCGAACCAGCGGATGCAGTTCGCCGCAGAATTAACATCGACACTTTTGCTGTATTTAATCGGCTTGCCCATGTCGAGCGTTTCCATCAGCGCGAGCTCGTCGCTGTTGGCCAACATCAAATCGGCAAATTTAATCAGGATTTTTTTGCGTTTGGCGGGCGGCATGCCGGCCCAGCGTCGGTCTTCGAACGCCGCGCGCGCGGCTTTTACCGCCGCATCAATGTCCGCTTCGCGTCCGCGAAATGCATCAGCGAGCTTGCGTCCATCGACCGGTGACAAACAATCAAACGTCTCTCCCGATTGCGATGTCACACGCTTGCCGTTGATAAACGCGCGGCCATCAAATTTCGCAACAGCCGCTTGGTCGTGCCAGGATTTTACTTGTGCTTGCATAATGCACTCCAGTTATTTGTTGATGTCGCCTAAGCAGATGTATTTGATCTCGAGAAATTCGTCGAGGCCGTAATGCGAACCTTCGCGGCCCAAGCCCGATTGTTTCATGCCACCAAACGGCGCTTCGGCAGTGGAGATCAAACCGGTATTCACACCAACCATACCGTAATCCAAAGCCTCGGCGACGCGGAATATGCGGCCAATGTCTCGGCTATAAAAATACGAGGCGAGGCCGAACTCGGTGTCGTTGGCCATTTCGATGACGTCTTTTTCATCCTTGAAACGGAACAGCGGCGCAACCGGGCCGAAGGTTTCTTCCGTGAAAATTTTCATCGTGCGTTTTACGTCGGTCAATACGGTAGGTTCATAATACGTGCCGCCGAGCGAGTGGCGCTTACCGCCGGTCATCACTTTGCCGCCATGCGCGAGCGCGTTGGCGACGTGTTCTTCCACTTTCGCCAGCGCGTGTTTGTCGATCAATGGACCTTGCATCACGCCGTCGTCAAACCCGTTGCCGACTTTGAGTTGCTTCACTTTCGCGGCGAGTTTTTCGGCGAAGGCGTCATAGACTTTATCTTGCACAAATAAACGGTTGGCGCAGACGCAGGTTTGGCCAGTGTTGCGGAATTTGGAAATCATCGCGCCTTCGACAGCGGAATCGAGATCCGCATCGTCGAACACCACGAACGGCGCATTGCCGCCGAGCTCCAGCGCCATTTTTTTCACCGTTCCGGAGGACTGTTTCATCAACAAGCGCCCGACTTCAGTCGAGCCGGTAAACGTCATTTTGGTGACTATCGGATTCGACGTCATCTCGCCACCGATAGATGGCGCGTCGCCGGTGATGACGTTGAATAATCCGGCGGGTATGCCCGCTTCTTCGGCGAGTACTGCCATCGCCAACGCCGAGAACGGCGTTTGCTCAGCGGGCTTCAATACCATCGCGCAGCCCGCTGCGAGCGCAGGCCCAGCCTTGCGCGTGATCATCGCGTTAGGAAAATTCCACGGCGTAATCGCTGCGCATACACCGATAGGTTGTTTGATGACAATGATACGTTTGTCGGCCGCGTGTTGCGGTATGGTGTCGCCGTAAATGCGTTTACCTTCTTCAGCAAACCATTCGATGAACGATGCGCCGTAAGCGATTTCGCCGCGC
>JAYVGF010000110.1:0-14182 GCA_043772415.1 Betaproteobacteria bacterium | reverse complement strand
GTTCAGACGTCGCAACTTTGCTCACATCTTTTACTACGGCAAACGCGAGTGGAACTTGGCCTTTGAGTTGATCGGCCACACCGACGACGGCGCATTCGGCGATGTTGCTATGCGCGCTGATGGCTTCTTCGATTTCGCGCGTGCCGAGACGGTGTCCGGCGACGTTGATGACGTCATCGGTGCGGCCGAGTATGTAGTGGTAACCATCCTTGTCACGTATCGCCCAATCGAAGGATGAGTAGAGTTGTTTTTTGAAACCGGAGAAATAGGTTTTGACGAATCGGTCGTCATCGCCCCATATAGTGGCGAGACATCCCGGCGGCAGCGGCGGCACGATGACTAACACGCCCTTCTCGTCCGCTTTGGCTTCTTCACCGGTGCCTTCGTTAATTACTTTAACGTTGAAGCCCGCAGTTGGAAAACTCGGCGAGCCGAATTTGCGTGGGGTTTTTTCTATACCGAGCGAGGCGGACAACATCGGCCAGCCGGTTTCTGTCTGCCAATAGTTGTCGATAATGTCCACGCCGGTCAGCGCGTCATCGAGCCAACGTGCCGTCGGCTCATCCAGCGGCTCACCGGCAAGAAACAAAGAGCGCAAACTGCTGATGTCATATTTTTTCAAAAATGCTTGGTCCTGTTTTTTCAACACGCGTGCAGCGGTGGGTGAACTGAACATGACAGAGACTTTATTATCCTGCACGATTTTCCACCAGATACCTGCGTCGGGGCGGATCGGCAAACCCTCATACATAATCGTGGTCGAGCCGTTAATCAGCGGCGCGTAAATAATATACGAGTGACCGACCACCCAGCCGATATCGGAGGTGCAGAAAAAGGTTTCGCCCGGCTTACAGTCGAACACTTGCGGCATCGACGCGGCGAGCGCAACGGCGTAACCGCCGGTGTCGCGCTGCACGCCTTTGGGTTTGCCCGTAGTGCCGGATGTGTAAAGAATGTACGAAGGCTCGGACGATTCAAGCCAGGTCACTGGCACGTTGGCATCCATGTGTTGCGCGCGTAGTGTGGCGTAATCGAGATCGCGGCCCGCGATCAGCTTCAGGTCTTTGTCGATGCCGCGATTGACGATAATCACTTTCTCAGGCGGAAATTGCGAAAAACGAATTGCTTCATCGACCAGCGGTTTGTAAATAATCGGCTTGCCCGCGCGCATACCCGCGTCGCTGGTGATCATCACTTTCGGCTTGGCATCGTCGATACGCGTGGCGCAACTGGCGGCGGCGAAACCGCCGAACACGACAGAATGTATCGCGCCGATGCGCGCGCAAGCGAGCATGGCGAACACACCTTCGGCGATCATCGGCATATACAACAACACGCGATCGCCCTTGCCTACGCCTTGCGCTTGTAACACAGCGGCGAAGCGATTCACTTCGGCGTGCAACTCTTTGTAGGTGTAGGTTTTTTCTTCGTCGGTTTCGGTGGAAATATAAATCAAAGCTTTTTGATCGCCGCGTGTAGCGAGATGACGATCGATCGCGTTATAACAAAGGTTGGTCAGCCCGCCGACAAACCATTTGGCAAACGGCGGTAGCGAAAAATCCAACACTTTTTCGAACGGCTTATGCCAATGGATCATCTTGGCTTGCTCGGCCCAAAACGCATCACGATTGTCGATGGAAGCGGTGTGAAACTCTTTATAGGTTTTATACTGGCTCATATTGGCACCTTAAATAATTCAATTAAATCAAATAGTTATATCTTAACAACGGTACGCCCCGTTACGCCGCCTTTTAATATGGTCGCGAACGTTTCCGGCAATTGTTCAAAGCCAATCACATGCGCAATCGCGGTCGCGTGACGCAATTTCATATCGGTAGAAAGTCTGCGCCAGACTTCCAAGCGTGTTGGCATGGCGCACATCACCGAATCAATGCCGAGCAAATTCACGCCGCGCAAAATAAACGGTAACACGGTTGTGCTGACTTCAACGCCGCCAGTCAAACCCGACACCGCAATGCTCGCGCCATAATTCATGGTGCGCGTCAGCCACGCGGTCGTCGCGCCGCCGACCGGATCAACCGCGCCGGCCCACAGATTTTTTTCCATCGGCTTGGTACCCATTTCCAAAGTGTGCCTTGAAATGATTTCTTTAGCGCCGAGTTGTGTAAGGAAATCATGTTCGCCGTCTTTGCCGGTGACTGCTGTCACGTCGTAACCTAGACCTGCAAGAATTTCCACCGCCACACTACCGACACCGCCCGTCGCACCGGTCACGATGACTTTGCCATTGCCCGGCTTCAGGCCATTGCGCTCCAGTTGCACCACAGACAACGCGGCAGTGAAACCCGCTGTACCTATGGTCATCGCTTCCAGCGTAGTCATGCCTTGCGGCAACGCCACCACCCACGCAGCAGGCACACGCACCAATTGCGCATAACCACCGTCATGCGCGACGCCGAGGTCGTAACCCGTCACCAATACTTTTTCGCCCACTTTGAAGCGCGCGTCACTCGAACTATGCACCGTGCCCGCCACATCGATGCCGCCATTGATAGGAAACTTGCGGCAGATTTTTCCCGCGCCGGTCGCCGCCAGTCCGTCTTTGTAATTGACGCTGGAGTATTCAGCCTTGATGACCACTTCGCCTATGTCCAATTCGTCCAGCGTCATTTGTGTGACGCGCGCGGCGATGTTGCCGTCTTCGTTGAATATGCGGTAGGCGTTGAATTTTTCCATTTTGTTCCTTTAAGTGGGATGGGTAAAACCCATCGTTTTTATAAAAATGGTTTACTGAATGCTGCAACATTACATTTGGCATTACACGCTCTGATGGGTTGCACCCATCCTACATTGAGTCATGTGATGTGCCCTGCACCTAAATATTCTTTCGTCTGCATTTCCTGCAAGCGGCTCACTGTGCGGGCGAATTCGTCGCTGCGCGTGCCGGCCAAATACAAAGCCACTGGCAACACGGCGGCCGAACACGTGAACTTTACTCTATGGTCGTACAGGATGTCGATAAGCCAGGTGAAACGCCGGGCTTCGGACGCTTGCGTCGCATCCATTTGCGGAATATTCGACAACAGCAAGGTGTGATAATTCTGCGCGAGATCGAGGTAGTCCAATTGCGAGCGCAGGCCGCCGCATAGCTCGGCGAAGTCGAACCAGATGACGCCCAGGCCTTTCTGCTTGACGTTGATTTTGCGCTGGTGGATTTCTATGGGTTTGCCGTCGCGGTTGGGGCTAAGTGCGGCAAAGGTTTCTTCCAATGCATGCTCCGCTGACGTGCCGAGCGGCGTGTGGTAAGTATTGAGTTTTTCCAGTGTACGCAGACGATAGTCGGTGCCGCCGTCGACGTTCAGCACATCGAGATTTTTTTTGAGTAAAGCTATAGTCGGCAAAAAACGTTCGCGCTGCAAACCGTTTTTGTATAAATCATCCGGCGCGTAATTTGAAGTCGTCACCACCACCACGCCGCGCTCGAATAAATTCTCGAACAAGCGTCCGAGTATCATCGCATCGGCGATGTCGTTCACATGAAACTCATCGAAACATAGGACTCTTGTTTCAGTGGATATTTTTTCCGCCACGCTGACCAGCGGATCGGTTTCGTTTTTCAAGCCATTCAACGAGTCATGGACTTCCTTCATAAAATGATGAAAATGCACACGGCGTTTGCGCTTGTACGGCAGCGTCATGAAAAACGCATCCATCAGCAGGCTTTTACCGCGCCCTACACCGCCGTATAAAAACACGCCGCGCGGAGGCGGTTCGTTACTCAGCCAACCAATCAATGGCCGATGGCGTACGCTTTTGAATTTGACGAGTTCGGCGTGGAGTTGTTGCAAGCGCTGGATGGCGGCTTGTTGTGCCGCGTCGGCTTGAAAGCCGGGCTTAGCGAGTTGTTGCTGATACCAGTCGGCGGGGTTTGATGCTGGCGCAGTGGGTAGGATTTGCGACATTCCGTGGCATATTCCAGAAGTAGGCTGGGCTGAGAAGCCCAGCGTTGGTTTTATTGATCCCTCTGCTGGGCTTATCAGCCCAGCCTACGGATTCACCACTTAATAATGCATCGCAGCAGCTATACCAAGACCTATACCGAACACCGCCACACCATACACGCCCCATTGCAACCAGCTTTTACGCGTGAGCAAAGCAATGGCGGACAAGGCAATGGCGATTTGCAAAAACGTGGTAGCTTGCGCCCAGCGATGATGCTGGTGGATTTGTTCGTCGGATTTTTTGTCCCACTCTTTGGATTTTGCGTCGAGCAATTCGGCTTCTTTTTTGATGTCCTCTTTTTCTTTGTTGTAGCGCTCCACGTCGGCTTTGAATTTATCCTGTTTTTCAACGGGCGCTATCAACACGGAAAGTTCAGCTAAATTCTGTTTGCTGCTTTTGGATTGGTAATAACTCCAGCGATTGGCCGCTTCGGTTTTGATAATCGCGGCATCGTTTTTGAATAAGCCGGCATTCGATTGCGTCGCGCCGCCTTGGTAGGAAAACAGCGCGCCGATGGTAGCGAGTATCGCGGTAGTGACGGCGATATTGGCGACGAATTTATCTTTACCGCCGTGCTCAGCAGCGTGTTCGATTTCGTGGTCATGCGGTCCGTGAACGTGGAAGCCGTGTTCTGACATGTTGGTTTCTCTTTTAGTTATGGATCGGACGCTTATCCACTTGCAACGCCGCTTCGTGGAACACTTCCGACAACGACGGATGGGCGTGGACAATGCGCGCGATATCTTCCGATGCGCCGGCGAATTCCATTGCAACGACGGCTTCAGTAATCATTTCCGAGGCAAAGGGGCCGATGATGTGGACACCGAGTATGCGATCGGTTTTTGCGTCGGCCAGCATTTTGACAAAGCCGCCGGTTTCGCCCAAACCTTTGGCGCGACCATTGGCGGCGAACGGCGATACTCCGCTGCGATACTCAATGCCTTCGGCTTTAAGTTGCTGCTCGGTTTTACCCACCCACGCGATTTCCGGCGAAGTGTAAATCACCCAAGGAATGGTGTTGTAATCCAGATGCGGCTTTTGTCCGGCGAGGCGCTCGGCGACGGCGACGCCCTCTTCCATGCCCTTGTGCGCCAGCATCGGGCCGCGCACTACGTCACCCACTGCCCACACGTTAGGCGCAGACGTTTTGCAATGGTCATCGACTTCAACAAATCCGCGTTCATCGGTTTTGACGCCGATAGAGTCGAGGCCGAGATTCGATGTGTTCGGCACACGGCCCACAGCGACGATGAGCTTATCCACTTCCAAGGTTTGCGCTGCGCCGCTGGCATCGGCGTAATTTATTTTGAGCGATTTTTTATCCTGCTTCACGTCGGAAATTTTGACGCCTGCGTGTATCGCCATGCCTTGTTCTTTGGTGAAAGTTTTCAGTGCTTCCTTGGCGACGGCTTCATCGACTGCGCCAAGGAAAGTCGGTAGCGCTTCGAGTATCGTCACTTCCGCGCCGAGTCGCTTCCACACACTGCCCATTTCCAAACCGATCACGCCCGCGCCGATCACGCCGAGACGTTTCGGCACTTCAGGTATCGCCAGCGCGCCTTCGTTGTCGAGAATATTGATGTTATCGACTTTAGCAAACGGCAAACTACGCGGCACTGAGCCGGTTGCTATGACTATATGCTTAGCTTGAATAATTTCCGTCTTGCCTGCGTCACTGACTTCTATCTCATACACGTCACCGCCCTTCACGATTTTGCCGTGACCGTGCAGCGAGGTGACTTTATTTTTTTTGAATAAATAGGCGATGCCTGCGGTGAGTTGATCGACTATTTTGTTTTTGCGATCCAGCATCACCAAAGTGTTGAATTCAACACCTTTGGCGGTGATGCCGTGCGCTGCGAATTTGTGTGTCACGCGTTCGTAATTCTCCGACGATTCCAACAAGGCTTTGGAAGGAATGCAGCCGACGTTCAGACACGTTCCGCCGAGGCTGGCTTTGCCATTGCGTTTCCATTCGTCGATACAGGCGACTTTGAAACCGAGTTGCGAAGCGCGGATGGCGGCGACATATCCGCCGGGCCCGCCGCCGATTACGACTACATCAAATGATTGGGGCATAATTTATTTTCTTAGGTAAATTCAAAAGCAGATCCTTCACTATCGTTCAGGATGACAGGTTTTTTTCATCCTTCATGCTTCATGCTTCATCCTTCATCCTTTCAGATGTCCAACAACAATCTAGCCGGATCTTCCAGCGCATCCTTCATCGCCACCAAGGCTAACACCGCTTCGCGGCCGTCAATGATGCGATGGTCGTAGGACATAGCGAGATAATTCATCGGGCGGATGACGATCTGACCGTTCTCGACCACGGCGCGTTCTTTGGTGGCGTGTATGCCGAGAATTGCCGATTGCGGCGGGTTGATAATCGGTGTCGATAACATCGAGCCGAATACGCCGCCATTGGAAATGGAAAAGGTGCCGCCGGTCAATTCTTCCAGCGTGATTTTGCCGATCTTGGCGCGCGCACCGAAATCGGCGATTTGTTTTTCAATTTCGGCGATGCTGAGTTGGTCGGCGTCGCGAATAATCGGCACCATCAAACCTCGGTCGGTGCCGACGGCAATGCCGATGTCGAAATAACCGTGATAAATAATGTCGGCGCCATCGACTGACGCATTGACGACGGGATATTTCTTCAGCGCAGCAACCGCCGCCTTGACGAAAAAGCCCATGAAGCCCAGCTTCACGCCGTGTTCTTTTTCAAACTTGTCTTTGTACTTGGTGCGTAGCTCCATCACCGGCGCCATGTTCACTTCGTTAAACGTGGTGAGAATGGCGGCGGTGGATTGCGACTGCACCAGACGCTCGGCCACACGCTGACGCAAACGCGACATCGGCACGCGCTGCTCAGCGCGGTCGCCTGCGGGAATGTGTAGCGCAGGCGCGGACGCTGCAGGTTTGGCCGCAGGTGGAGCGGCGATGACATCGCCCTTGGTGATACGGCCATCACGACCTGAACCGCTTACATCATTCGCAGCGATGGCTTGCTCGGCCATGATTTTTTTCGCCGAGGGACTGGCGCTATCGTTGACGCTTTTTGTAACTGAAGCGGCAGCAGCAACCGGCGCGGCTTTGGCGGCAGCAGGCGCTGCGGGCGCTTTGCCGTCGGTATCTATAGTGGCAATGATTTCGTTCGAGGTTACCAAACCGCCATCGGCTTTGGCGATTTTTATCAAAATGCCGTCGGCGGGCGCGGGCAATTCCAAGACGACTTTATCGGTTTCAATATCGATCAAATTTTCATCACGCTTGACGAACTCACCCACTTTTTTATGCCAAGACAATAGCGTGGCTTCGGCGACGGATTCGGATAATTGCGGCACTTTGACTTCAACTTGCATGGTAAATCTCCGTTTAATCGTTGTGTTGTAAGTTATTGATTATATTTAATTATTTAATAGTTAACGCAGCTTCAACCAAAGTCTTTTGTTGCTCATTATGTTTCGCCAAATAGCCGACTGCTGGCGAGGCTGATGACGGACGCAAGGCATAACTCAATTGCTGCTCATCGCGCATATGACGCAATAAATAATGTTGCACGCGATGCCATGCGCCTTGATTGGCTGGTTCTTCTTGCGCCCAGCAAATATCTTTTGCGTTCGGATACAGTTTGATCTGAGCGGCGAATTCTTCGTGCGGGAACGGATACAGTTGCTCAATGCGGATCACCGCAATGTCTTTGATATTGCGCGCCGTACGTTCCGCCACGATGTCGTAATACACTTTGCCGCTGCAAGCAACGATGCGTTTTACTTTTTTCGCATCGATAGTCGCGTCCACTTCGCCGATGATGTTATGGAACTGACCTTTAGCCAAATCATCAAGCGTGGAAATCGATTCTTTCCGGCGCAATAAACTTTTCGGCATCATCACGATTAATGGACGGCGCATCGGGCGAATCATCTGACGGCGCAACATGTGGAATACCTGCGCAGGGTTCGATGGCACCACCACTTGCATATTATGCTCGGCGCACAGTTGCAAATAGCGTTCGAGACGCGCGGAAGAATGCTCCGGTCCCTGGCCTTCGTAGCCGTGCGGCAACAATAGCGTGAGTCCGCACAGGCGGCCCCACTTGGCTTCGCCCGAGCTGATGAACTGGTCAATCACCACTTGCGCGCCGTTGGCGAAATCGCCGAACTGGCCTTCCCACAACACCAAGTCTTTCGGCTCGGAGCTGGCGTAGCCGTATTCAAAACCCATCACTGCTTCTTCCGACAACAGCGAATCGATCACCAGAAATTGCGGCTGGTTTTCTTTGATGTGTTGCAGGGGAACATAAGCGCCGGAATCCCAACGCTCGCGGTTCTGATCGTGGAACACCGCATGACGATGCGAAAAGGTCCCGCGTCCGCAATCCTGGCCGGACAAACGCACGCCGTGACCTTCGTCGAGCAACGAAGCATAAGCCAAGTTCTCAGCCATGCCCCAATCGAGCGGCAACGCGCCCTCGCCCATTTGCCTGCGCGCCGCGAGCATGCGCTCGACGGTCGAATGTAATTTGAAACCTTCCGGCATGGTGGTCAATTTATCCGACAGGCGTTTCAATTCTTTTAACGGCACTGCGGTTTTGGCAGAACGCGTCCATTCGACATTTTGATACGGACCCCAATCGACCTGGAACGGCGGTGTCTGTCCGTGCAAAATCGTTTTATCCGGGTTCTGTCCGGCATCCATGGTGGCGCGATAATCGGCGACCAGTTTGTCGCCATCTTCAGCGCGGATAACTTTTTCTGCGGCTAATTTATCGGCATACAATTTGCGCGTGCCCGGATGCTGCGCGATTTTTTTATACATCAACGGCTGCGTGACCAATGGCTCGTCCTGCTCGTTGTGGCCGAGACGGCGATAGCAAACCATATCGATGACCACATCCTTGAGGAAGGTCATGCGGTAATCGAGCGCGATTTGCGTGACCAGGATGCAGGCTTCGGGATCGTCGCCATTGACATGGAACACCGGCGCTTCAATCGACTTGGCGATGTCTGTGCAATAAATCGTCGAGCGTGTATCGCGCGGGTCCGAAGTAGTGAAACCGATTTGGTTGTTGACGACAACGTGAACTGTGCCGCCGGTGCGATAGCCGCGCGTTTGCGACAGGTTCAGCGTTTCCATCACGACACCCTGGCCTGCGAACGCGGCGTCACCGTGGATCAAAATCGGCAACACTTGCTTGCCGTCTGTATCTTTACGACGCTTTTGCCGCGCGCGTACCGAGCCTTCGACCACGGGATTCACGATTTCCAAATGCGAAGGATTAAACGCTAAGGTGAGATGCAGCGGGCCGTCTTTGGTTTGCACGTCGCTGGAAAAACCTTGGTGGTATTTCACGTCGCCGGAAGAAAGTTTAGAAGCGGATTTGCCTTCGAATTCGGAAAATAAATCTTTAGGCAATTTGCCCAGATTATTCACCAGCACATTCAAGCGGCCGCGATGCGCCATGCCGATCACGGCTTCTTTCACGCCTTGCGCACCGGCACGCTGGATCAATTCATCCATAATCGGAATCAGCGTATCGCCACCTTCGAGCGAAAAACGCTTTTGCCCGACGTAACGCGTATGCAAATATTTCTCCAGCGTTTCCGCCGCAGTCAGGCGTTCGAGCAAATGCTTTTTCTGCTCGGTGTTGAGCGTCGCTTTGGAGCGCACGCTCTCGAAGCGTTGTTGCAGCCAACGCTTCTGCTCTTGGTCGGAGATATACATATACTCCAGGCCGACGGTGCCGCAATAGGTGGTTTTAACGATATCGACGATCTCGCGCAGCGTCGCCATTTGCGGGCCGAACAAGGAACCGGTATTAAAAGTCTTGTCGAGATCCGCGTCGGTCAAAGCGTAAGTGGCTAATTCCAGTTCCGGCACACGGGGAATTTCCTGACGCTCGAGGGGATCAAGTTTAGCCACGCGGTTGCCGACAAAGCGATGCGCGTTAATGAATTGCAGCACCGCGACTTGCTTGGCGCTGGCTTCGACATCGACCGCGGAAGCAGAACGATTACCGTTTTTGGCCAGCCTGGCGAAGGAATCGATAATCGGCGTATGCGCGATGTCGCGCGTCAATGCGCCGCTGGTTTTTTGCAACTCGTCGAAATATTTTTTCCATTCGTCGCTGACCGAGTTCGGGTCGGCGAGATAGTTTTCATATTGCTCTTCGATAAACGGCGCATTCGCGCCGTTGAGGTATGACGTAGCTTGTAGCTGTTTCATTTATTGACTCCTTAAGCCCACGCAGCTTTTAGCCGCGCTGCTTGAGTGGTTTTACATCGCGTCGGGGCGAGCCGAGGTAGAGCTGGCGCGGACGGCCGATTTTTTGTTCCGGATCGGAAATCATTTCGTTCCATTGCGCAATCCAGCCGATAGTGCGGCCCATGGCGAAAATCGCCGTGAACATGCTTGTCGGGATGCCTAATGCACGCAACACGATGCCGGAATAAAAATCGACGTTAGGGTACAATTTTTTCTCGATAAAATACGGATCTTCCAGCGCGACTTTTTCCAGCGCCATCGCCAGCTTGAACAACTTGTCGTCCTGCAAACCCATTTCCTTTAATACTTCATGGCAGGTTTTGCGCATCACGTCGGCACGCGGGTCCATGTTTTTATACACACGATGACCGAAGCCCATCAGCTTGAAGCCGGAACTCTTGTCTTTGGCTTTGGCAACGAATTCAGGAATGCGCGACTCGTCATCGATTTCACCGAGCATTTTCAAAACGGCTTCGTTGGCGCCGCCGTGTGCAGGACCCCATAACGCGGCGATACCGGCTGCGATACAAGCGAAAGGATTCGCGCCTGATGAACCGGCCAAACGCACGGTCGAGGTCGATGCATTTTGTTCGTGGTCAGCGTGCAGCGTGAGGATGCGGTCAAACGCGCGCACGATTACCGGGCTGGGTTTGTACGGCTCGCACGGCGTGGCGAACATCATGTATAAAAAGTTTTCCGCATACGACATATTGTTTTGCGGATACATGAAGGGCAAGCCCTGATTGTAGCGATAACACATCGCCGCGATGGTCGGCACTTTGGCGATTAAACGGATTGCCGAGACTTTGCGATGGTCGGCGTTGGTAATGTCGAGTGAGTCGTGATAAAACGCCGACAGCGCGCCGACCACGCCGACCATCACAGCCATTGGGTGCGCGTCGCGGCGGAAGCCTTTGAAGAAGTTGGTCAGTTGGTCATGCACCATCGTATGTTTACGGATGGTGGTGTTGAAGCGCTCGTATTCGGCCTTGTTCGGCAACTCGCCGTTGAGCAATAAATAACAGACTTCGATGAAATCCGAATGTTCAGCTAATTGCTCAATCGGATAACCACGGTAGTAAAGCAAGCCTTCGTCGCCGTCGATAAACGTGATTTTGGAATTACAGGCGGCGGTAGAAAGAAAGCCCGGGTCATAAGTGAACATGCCGGTTTTGGCCAAGGTGCGGATGTCGATGACATCAGGGCCGAGCACGCCACCATAAATAGGAAATTCAACCGACTGTTTGCCTGCGCCGTTTTCGTAAGTCAGCGTGGCTTTGCTTTTTGCTTCCATGTTCTTCTCCGAGATGCCGGGATGTTTTCCCGTGAATAAAAAATTCAATAAAATCAAATACTTATGTTATCGCCTCAAGCTGCGCGTATCTTTTCGAGTATGGGCAATAAGCTTGCCTGTTGCAATGGCGCTTTATCCAGCACCACGTCCAACAAATCATTATCCTGCAACTGCAGCAATTGGTCGAGTTCGACCAACTCTTGTTTACTTAATGTCGCTAAGTCTTTATCCAAAAAACGCTTGAGCAAAATATCCAATTCGAGCAAACCGCGCCGACTATGCCAGCGCAATCGATCATGGTCGCGGTTATCAGACGGCACGCTTGAGCATCATCTCTTTGATTTTGCCGATGGCCAGTGCTGGATTAAGCCCCTTGGGACACACATCGACGCAATTCATAATGGTATGGCAGCGGAACAAACGATACGGATCTTCCAGATCATCCAACCGCGCGCTGGTCGCTTGGTCGCGCGTGTCGGCGATGAAGCGATAAGCTTGCAACAAACCGGCCGGGCCGACGTACTTGTCCGGATTCCACCAGAACGACGGGCACGCAGTGGAACAACACGCGCACAAAATACATTCGTACAAGCCGTTCAGTTCTTCGCGTTCTTCCGGCGATTGCAGACGTTCCTTGTCCAGTGCGACCGGGCTGTTGTTTTGCAAAAACGGTTTGACTGAATGATATTGCTTGAAGAACTGCGTCATATCGACGATCAAATCGCGGATCACCGGTAAGCCGGGCAACGGGCGTAATTCGACCGGCTGCTTGATGTCGGCGAGTTTGGTGATACAAGCCAAGCCGTTTTTACCGTTGATGTTCATTGCATCGGAACCGCAGATGCCTTCGCGGCAGGATTTGCGGATGCTGAAGGTGTCGTCTTGTTCCTTCAAGCGCAACAAGGCGTCGAGCAACATGCGGTCGGTCGGCTCCAGCGTAACTTCGACATCCTGCATATACGGTTTGGCGTCGGCGTCCGGGTTGTAACGATAGACTTTGAATTTCATAGTTTGCGGGGTCATGATGGCGTCCTAAATGGTGGCGTCCTAGAATGTGCGTTCTTTGGGTTCAAACGACTCAACGGTGAGCGGTTTCAAATGCACCGGCTTGTAGCTCAGACGATTGTCCTGCTTGTACCACATGGTGTGCTTGAGCCACACCTTATCGTCGCGCCCGTTCGGATAACCGGGGCGATCATGGCAATCGGCGCGGTCATGCGCGCCGCGCGTTTCTTTGCGTGCTTCGGCCGAAATCATCGTCGAGAGCGCGACTTCGATCAGGTTATCCAGCTCCAGGGCTTCGATGCGCGCGGTGTTGAACACCTTGCTCTTGTCGGCGAGGTGGATGGTTTTCACGCGTTCGGCGAGTGCCTTGATCTCGACCACGCCCGCTTCCATCGCCTTTTGGGTGCGGAACACGCTGGCGTGCAACTGCATCGATTGGCGGATGTCGTTGGCGACGTCTTGCGCGTATTCGCCGCTGGCACTGCCATCGAGCCGGGCGAGCCGCGCGAGCGTGAAGTCAGCGGCGGCGGGAGGCAGCGGCTTGTGCGTTTTCGTCTTCAAAGCGCTGTCGACGATGTGGTTGCCAGCCGCCTTGCCGAACACCAGCAGGTCGAGCAGCGAGTTGGTGCCCAGGCGGTTCGCGCCGTGCACGCTCACGCAGGAGCATTCGCCGACCGCGTACAGCCCGTTCACCACCGCGTTTGGGTTGCCTGCCGATGGCGCGACCACTTGCCCGTGGATGTTGGTCGGCACGCCGCCCATCTGGTAGTGGATCGTCGGTACGACCGGGATCGGCTCCTTCGTGATGTCGACATTGGCGAAGTTGTGCCCGATCTCGAGCACGCTGGGCAAGCGCTTGGCGATGGTTTCTGCGCCAAGGTGGGTCATGTCGAGGACGATGTAGTCCTTGTTCGGGCCGCAACCCCGGCCTTCCTTGATTTCCTGATCCATGCAGCGCGAAACGAAGTCGCGTGGTGCCAGGTCTTTCAGCGTCGGTGCGTAACGCTCCATGAAGCGCTCACCGTCGCTGTTGCGCAGGATCGCGCCTTCACCACGACAGCCTTCGGTCAGCAGCACACCGGCACCGGCCACGCCTGTCGGGTGGAACTGCCAGAACTCCATGTCTTCGAGCGGGAGGCCCGCACGCGCCGCCATGCCGAGGCCGTCACCGGTGTTGATGAAGGCGTTGGTCGAGGCAGCGAAGATGCGCCCTGCGCCGCCGGTTGCCAGCAACACGGTCTTGGCCTCAAGGATGAACACCTCGCCAGTTTCCATTTCGAGCGCGGTCACGCCGACCACATCGCCATCGGCATCGCGGATCAGATCGAGCGCCATCCACTCGACGAAGAAGTTCGTGCGCGCCTTGATGTTCTGCTGGTAGAGCGTGTGCAGCATCGCGTGACCGGTGCGGTCGGCCGCAGCGCAGGCGCGCTGCACCGGCTTTTCGCCGTAATTCGCGGTGTGGCCGCCGAACGGACGCTGATAGATCGTGCCATCGGGGTTGCGGTCGAACGGCATGCCGAAGTGTTCGAGCTCGTAGACGACCTTGGGCGCTTCACGGCACATGTACTCGATCGCATCTTGATCGCCGAGCCAGTCGGAGCCCTTCACGGTGTCGTAGAAGTGGTAGTGCCAGTTGTCCTCGCTCATGTT
>JAYVGF010000109.1:0-3594 GCA_043772415.1 Betaproteobacteria bacterium | reverse complement strand
ACGAAGGCTTGTTGCATGGAGGTGGCGAAAAATTGCGCTTCAGCGTCGGTGTCTGCGGCAAACACGTTGAAGCCGAGCATCGCGTACGGTTTTTGTAATTGCGCTGATGGTTTGAAGTTGGCGCGATAAAAGGCTATCGCCTGCATCATCTGCGCTGGTGCGAAATGGGAGGCGAAGGCGTAGGGTAGGCCGAGGGCTGCGGCGAGTTGCGCGCCGAACAGGCTGGAGCCTAGGATCCAAATCGGCACAGGTAAGCCCGCGCCGGGAATGGCGCGCACGGCCTGTTGCTGTGTGCCGGAAAAATAATCCATCAGTTCCATCACATCTTGCGGAAACTCGTCGGCATCAGAAGCAAGGTTACGCCGCAATGCGCGCGCGGTGATTTGGTCCGAGCCGGGCGCGCGGCCGATGCCTAAGTCGATGCGGCCGGGGAACAGCGATTCCAGCGTGCCGAACTGTTCGGCAATCACCAAGGGCGAGTGGTTGGGCAACATGATGCCGCCTGCGCCGACGCGGATGGTCGAGGTGCCGCCTGCGACATGTGCAATCAATACAGCGGTCGCGGCGCTGGCGATGCCCGGCATACCGTGATGCTCGGCCAACCAACAGCGCTGGTAACCCCAGCGTTCGCCGTGTTGCGCGAGATCGAGCGTGTTGCGAAACGATTGCGCAGCGTCACTGCCCTCGGTGATCGGGGAGAGGTCGAGTATGGAAAAGGGAATCATATAATTTGCGTCGTAAGGGATAAACGCCATTGTAGGGCAATTACAAAACTTAGCGTGCTGTAATGTATTGTTTTATGACGCGAAGGTGATGTGGTGGAGAAGAGGAGGATCGAACTCCCGACCTTCGCATTGCGAACGCGACGCTCTCCCAGCTGAGCTACTTCCCCGGTTATTCGATTTTATTCTAGTCAGAAATTCCGGGGGCTGCAAATACGCTATAAGAAAAAACTTAGGCTGATTTCGATGCGGAAAAATCGGTATGGGTTTCCGTGGGAGCAGTTTTAGCGGGGAAGGGGATAATCTGTGCGTCGGCCTGTTTCCATTGCGCAAAGTTTGCGCGAACAGAGGCAAAAATCGCTTCCGTCAACGCGTTGCGTTTTTTTGCTTCGGAACGTTTGTGCGAAGGCGTGTCTTCGATGCTTTTGGTCGGCAAGCGCGTCGTAGTGAGTGCGTAATCGCCGTCGGCTTGTTTGACTGCGCCGATTTCTTCCCAGGTTTGGTCGTAGTTGGATTTGATGCGGTTCCTGCGATGCTGGTTGATCGAGATACGGTTTTTATTGCTGACCAGTAACACGTGGCTGCAATCGAAATAATCGGCAAGGTCACAGACGATGGAGATCAAGAGATTTTTCGGGCGCGCGCCGTGAAAATCTTTGGTCGCTTCGCGGATGCTATGGGCGCCGTGATCGGCGAGCATTCCCTGCAGGCAACCGATTTTTACGCAATAGGCGCCGTCTTTATTGAGGAAGATAAAAGTGATGGTGTAAAGATAAGCGCCATTGGAGACCAAACGCAAACAGAGTTCACCTTCGCGGTGGCTGTTGTTGGTGGCGGACAATTCGATTTGATATGTTCCGCCGGATTTGCCGCTGAACGCTGCGACGGTTAATGGATTCGCTGCGGCATGTTTGGCCAGATTTTCAAAACCTAGTTCATACATGAATTCATAATGGCCGATTAAGGCATCGACTCTTTCTGCGCAACCTAAGCGGTGCGACAAATAGGGGCGATAAATTTTATCGGTGAGGTGCGGGTGCGCCTGCGCCATTTCGCGCATCGCGGGACGGGCTTCAAGAAATGCATGCCAGCGCCGGGTTTGTCTGGGCGCTAAGTGCGTTCCCAATAAAAACCGCGCTTTGAATTTCAAGTTGCGCTTACTGCAGTGATTGATGCGCGCAATCGGCAATTCGCGAATAAGTTCCAGCGTGGTCATGTTGCGTTTTTCCTGATGCTTATTGGCTGTAAATTGCCGCAAGAATGCGACAACTTGAGCAAGTGTTCAAGCAGATGGCTCACTTAATATGAATTTAGACTGAATATGCAACGGCGCCGCATAATAATTTTAATAAAATCAAATACTTAATATTATTTTTGTACGGCGTTTATTTTTGAATGTGCGCCATTATAAGCCCAAAACATCATGGCAATGCCCGCGACAATCATGGGCACACTCAGCCATTGGCCCATGGATAATCCGAGTGCGAGAAAGCCGAGAAAGTCATCGGGTTCGCGCGCGAATTCGGTGATGATGCGGAATGTGCCATAGCCGACGAGAAACAATCCTGACACCGCGCCCATCGGTTTCGGCTTGCGCGAAAAGAGCCAGAGCACAATGAATAGCATCACGCCGTCGAGCGCCAATTGGTAAAGCTGCGATGGATGGCGCACGGTGGCGATAGCATCGACTTGCGGAAACCACATGCCCCACGGTACGGTGGTGATGCGTCCGGGCAATTCGCCGTTGATAAAATTACCGGCACGTCCGGCGGCGTAACCAAGCGGCACCAAGGGCGCGATGAAGTCGGTGACTTGCAGCCAATGTTTTTTGCTCTTGCGAGAGAACCACCACATGGCGACTAGCACGCCGAGAAAGCCGCCGTGAAACGACATGCCGCCTTGCCACACCATAAAAATTTCGATGGGATTCGCGAGATAATGCGACAACTTGTAAAACAACACATAACCCAAGCGACCGCCGAGTACGACACCGAGTACGCCGAAAAACAGCATGTCTTCCAATTGCTTTTCGTCAAAGCCCTGTTGCGGCTGGGTGCGGATACGATATTTCCCCAGCAACCAGAACAGCGTGAACGCCAGCACATACATCAGGCCGTACCAACGGATAGCCATGGGGCCGAGGTGTACGGCGACAGGGTCGAACTGCGGATGAGTGAGCATGAAAGTTGTGGTCGTTTCGGTTAGAATTCAGGGATTATACGTTAATCATTCTTCCAGCATCCGGAGCCCTCATGTCTGACAACAACCGCAGCAAACTCATCACCGCCGGAAATCTACGCTCGCCCAACCGCGCCATGCTGCGCGCAGTCGGTTTCGGCGACAAGGATTTCGACAAACCTATCGTCGGTATCGCCAACGGCCATAGCACTATGAATCCGTGTAATGCCGGCATCCAGCCTTTGGTCAATCGCGCCGATGCCGCGATAAAAGCCGCCGGCGCGATGCCGCAAATGTTCGGCACCATCACGGTAACCGACGGTATCAGCATGGGAACGGAAGGCATGAAATATTCCCTCGTGTCGCGCGAAGTCATCGCCGATTCGATTGAGACCGCGACGCAAAGCCAAATGATGGACGGCGTGCTGGTGGTTGGCGGCTGCGACAAAAATATGCCCGGCGCGATGATCGCCATGATGCGCATGAATATTCCTTCGATATTTGTGTATGGCGGCACCATTAAGCCGGGCAACTGGAAAGGCCAGGCGCTCACCATCGTCAGTCCATTCGAGGCGGTCGGCGCGTTTAACGCCGGCAAAATGAGTGAAGAAGATTTTATCGGCATCGAAAAAAATGCCTGTCCTAGCGTCGGCGCCTGCGGCGGCATGTACACCGCCAACACCATGTCGAGCGC
>JAYVGF010000108.1:0-9111 GCA_043772415.1 Betaproteobacteria bacterium | reverse complement strand
CGGTGCGCGTAAAGTGCAAAAAGACGGAGAGCTGGAGCTGGCGGATTTATTCAGCGCCTTCCGAGAAAATCTGAAACCGATTGCGATAGTAGGCGTAATTAGTTTGGTGTTGAGCCTGATCGTAGGCGGTATCATGATCCTGATGGGCTATAAAGAACCGCCGATGCCGGCCTCAGGCCAAGCGCCCGATATCGCTGCGCTCACCGAATATTTAAGCGTGATTGCCTTGCCCATGTTAGTTGGCTTGGCGCTCTTGGTGCCGGTGCAAATGGCGCTGTGGTTTGCGCCGCCGTTACTGATTTTTAATAAAGGCATAGGCGCAGTGGACGCGATCAAATGGAGTTTTTACGCTTGTGTCGCCAATGTCATGCCGTTTTTGATTTACGGCTTCGTGCTGATGGGCTTATTCATGTTGTTACCGTTTACCTTATTTCTCGGCGTGATCGTGTTGATACCGGTCATGATCATCAGTATTTACACGGCGTATGAAGATATTTTCGACGAGACCGACGCAGCAAAAGCGATCAATCCACCCGAAAACGTTTGATGCGTTCGACCGTAGCGGGGTGGGAGGACATGAAATCCATTGGATCGCTATCTATTTGATTATTATCAGTTTTTTTAGATGGCTTCACATCGTCTTTGGCTTTATGTTTTTCCGTCGAGCTTTGTTCCAGACGCGATAAAATATTGGCGAAATTTCTTAACGGGATTTTTTGTTCCTGCATTTTGCGATAAGCAAAGTCATCCGCTTCGGTTTCAAATTCACGCGAGTGTTTTGCATTGACCAGCGCCAACGGCAAACCGGCGGCGAGTACGCTGAGCGATGATGCGTCGCTCGCCACGCCCGCGACAATTAACGCCACCATCGAATCCTGCAACCAACCGCGTAGCGAGTGATGGTGCATCACATGTCCGGCCTCGTGCGATAACACGGCAAATAATTCTTCCTGATTTTTCGCCAAGTCCACCAGCTCGTCCGTCACCACCACGATGCCCGATGGCAGCGCCAACGCATTGGCGCCGATTCTGCCGCCGTGACGAAATTCGAGTTGTAACGGCTTATCGCGCTGTAGGCTTTGATTGATACGATTGAAAGTGGCAGATACTTCTTTTTGTTTTGCTTCATCCAGATTGGTCGGGGAAAAAACGGCCTTGTCCAAAGTTTGCAAAACCTGCCCGCCCAGCGCCACTTCGACATCCGGCGGTAATTTTTCCGCCGCGATTTTTGCCAGTGAGGGCGCGCCGATAGTAATGCCGGCCCACACGGCGGCGACGGTAAACACCAGCGCGATCAGCGCATAACCCATGCGGCTTTCCAGTTTGTGGATCAGGCGATAACCCGATTGCGTGCCACGCGCCGCGAGCCAGCTATCTATCACCGCGTTATCCAGGGTTTCACAACGCGCGCCATCAGGTAATTCGATACTACGCGGCGTGTTGCCCAAGCGGTCGTTGATGCGCACGTCGCTGAGCGGAAAACTCAGCGGCGTGTCGAGACCCTCAATGTGCAGCGTCTGTTCGACCAGCGATAAATGCACCGCCAGACGCTTGGAGTTGTTGCCGCCGGAATACCAGGCGCTGGCTGAGTTTGTCGGTATTTCGCTCACAGACCGATATCCACGTCGAAAAAGTCACTGATCTCTTCGCCCATCGCGCTGGATTTTTGCGCTTCAGCCGCCGCAATATCATCCAGGCTGCCATGCGCAACCAGGCTGACATTCTCCATTCGGTAACGCAGGCTGCGCACCGCTGCCCAAGGCACCATGAGGCCGAAAGAAAAAATAATCGCCAAAGTGTTGGTGAAATTAATTTTTAGCAGTTTGGAAAATTTCAGCGTGGATTGAAATCGATGTTCGCCTAAAGCAGCGTTATTCCAGATCAGGTTGCCGATCGCGGCTTGCATATAGCTGCGTGCACCGACTAAAAAAAGAATATAAAACAGGCCGCCGATAAGCATGGGCAACATGCTGGCTAGCTGGCTGCTTGATAAGGCATTTCCTTTCCCCCCCAACATCGCAGCGCCGACCCCGAAGACCACAGCTAGCACCATTGCCGTGATGAAAACGCCGATGGAGCACAAAAACAAAATAATGAATATCGGGTAAAACTGCCCAGCTTGCGTGTTGAGCTTCATCGGTGAGGTGCCGTAACGCGAGTGGTCGATCAGGAATTTACTCCTGCGCGCGACATACCAAGGGTAACCTAAGCCTGCTGAAATCCAGGTGAGTATCGGACCAAGAATAAATACATTGGCCGATTTGCCGTAACTGCTGTCGAAATTAAATGTCACATTACGATGCCGCGTGTTGGCCAGATTAAACATGCGCGATTTGACGATCAACCAGGGTACAGCGATGAAAATTAACACCGCTAGTATGCCGTACAAAATCGGTATGGTTTTGGTGGCGGAAAAAACCACTAGCGCGATAACCGCAGTCGCCCGGCCTTTAAGAATTTTTAGCGGGTCGGCGGTATATTCAAACGCCGCGCCGTCGAGATTGGTATTGCCGTAAAGATAACGCAGCTTGCGCACCTTGGCCCAGGCAGAATAAATGCCGAGGGTGATAATCGATAAGAATATATTGACTATCCAAATGCGGAAATATTCCGTTGCGTTGCCGGTGAATACAAAAGGATATTGTTTGCTCGGCAGCGGCGCCGGTCGAGAGTCGGTTGGACCAGGCGCGTAGCCACCGCCATTGTTTGAGGGAATCAAATCGGTATCAGGCATGGCAACTCCTTATTATTTGGGCGATCCCTGATTCTAGTTGCCCGGCTGCACGGCTGCTGTGTAATGGTTCACATTTGTCTAAGGAAGTGCTGATTAAGTTCGAGAGCTAAGCAAGACTAGGCGTAAATAAAAAATAACGACGCAGCATAATAGTTTCTGTGTGAGGAGTTATTTTTTGTTTGCAACGACGTATTGCGACGATATCGGACTTAAGCAGGGCTTCCTTCAAACTGAACTGAGATTGGCGTACTCCAGCGCCAGCCACTTGATACCCGCTTCTCTAAATTTTACTTGGACTCGTGCGTCATTACCGCGGCCTTCGCAATTCACCACTACGCCTTCGCCGAATTTTGCGTGCATGACATTTTGCCCGATATTGAAGGGCATGTTGCTGGCGATGGATGCACCATACACATTCGCCGGTTGTGTGGCTTTGCTCCAATACGGTTTGGCGTCTAGTTCGAAAGTGGGGGCGGCATTAAAACCTCTAGCGCGATCGCGCAACACAATGCGATGTGTCAGATCATCGGGAATTTCGTCTATGAATCTCGACACGATGCCGTAGCGGATTTGTCCGTGCAACATGCGCTGTTGCGCGTGACTGAGATACAAGCGTTGACGTGCGCGCGTGATCGCGACATACATCAAGCGCCGCTCTTCTTCAATACCGTCAGCTTCGCTGACGGAATTTTCGTGCGGGAACAAACCTTCTTCCACGCCGCTGACAAACACGGCGTGAAATTCCAAACCTTTGGCGGCATGCACCGTCATCAATTGCAGCGCATCTTGTCCCGCCCCTGCCTCATGTTCGCCTGCTTCGAGGCTGGCGTGGGCGAGGAAAGAAGCGAGCGGTGTGGAAGTTTCTTCCGTGTCTTCGCTGCGATATTCCTCCTGGAATAACGCGGCGGCAGTCACCAATTCGTTCAGGTTTTCCAGTCGGTCCGCGCCGTCTTTTTCGTTTTCGTAATGTTCGCGCAAGCCGCTTTTATGTAGCATTTCTTCCATCAATTCCGGTAACGGCAACGATGCTGCGCCGGATTTGAGACCGTTGATGATGGCGACAAAATTCTGCAAGCTGGTTCCGGCGCGGCCGCTCATGCTGCTGTCGCTGGCGGCTTGCATCAAGCTGACACCGCGGACTTTCGCCGCTTCTTGTAGTTGCTCGATACTGCGCGCGCCGATGCCGCGCGTCGGAAAATTCACCACGCGCGTGAAAGCGGTGTCGTCGTCTTGGTTGCCGGCGAGACGCAAATAGGCAAGCGCGTGTTTGATTTCCTGTCGTTCAAAAAAGCGCAAGCCGCCGTAAACACGATAGCCGATGCCGGCGCGGAACAACGCGTGTTCGAGCACGCGCGATTGTGCGTTGGAGCGATACAGCAAGGCCATGTCGCGATAATTCATGCCTTCACGATGCAGCGCATTGGCTTCGTCGATGATGTATTGCGCTTCGTCCATGTCGCTGGCCGCTTCGAAGATGCGCACTTTTTCGCCTTCCCCAGCCGCCGTCCACAGGTTTTTGCCTAGCCTAGAATTATTGTTTTTAATCAATGAGTTAGCGGAATCGAGGATATTGCCCTGCGAGCGATAATTCTGCTCCAGCTTGATGATTTTCTTGATGTGGAAATCGCGTTCGAGGTCGCGCATATTGCCGATTTCAGCGCCGCGAAAAGCGTAAATCGATTGATCATCGTCACCGACGGCGAATACGCAATTAGTGTCACCGGCCAATAATTTAATCCAGTTGTATTGCAAGCGGTTGGTATCCTGAAACTCATCGACCAGAATAAATTTGAAGCGATTGCGGTAGTGTTCGAGCAAACTGGCGTTGCGCGTGAGCAATTCGTAACTACGTAATAATAGTTCGGCAAAATCCACCACGCCTTCTCGATTGCATTGCTCGTCATACATGGCATACAGCTCGACCAGCTTGCGCGTAAACGGGTCGTGCGCTTCGACCGCATTGGCGCGCAAGCCTTTTTCCTTGTTGCCGGCAATAAAAAATTGCACCTGGCGCGGCACATATTTTTCTTCGTCAGTGTTGGTGGCTTTGAGCAGGCGCTTGATGGCGGCGAGCTGGTCTTGTACGTCGAGTATCTGGAATAACTGCGGCAAACCCGCCTCGCGGAAATGCGCGCGCAACAGACGATTGCACAAGCCGTGAAAAGTGCCGACCCACATGCCGCGCGTGTTGATCGGCATCATCGAGGTCAGGCGCACCAACATTTCTTTGGCAGCTTTGTTGGTGAAGGTCACAGCAAGCAAACCGGCGGGACTGACCGCGCCGGTCTGGATCAGATAAGCGATGCGTGTAGTGAGTACGCGTGTCTTGCCGCTGCCTGCGCCGGCTAAGACCAGCGCAGATTCAGAGCCCAGCGTGACGGCGGCGAGTTGTTCGGGGTTAAGGCCGGATAAAAGCGGAGAAGTTGGATGCATTCCGCATTATAAAGTATCCCGCTACCATTTCAGTTACGCGTGATGCGATATATCGTACCTTGCAGCGAGACTATATACATTTCACCAGCCGAATCGACGCCGAAAGAGGCCAAGCTGGGAGTTTGTAATGCGGGCCAGTCTTTTTGCTCGGTGGCAGCGCCGTTGGCATAGATAAAACTTTTCACCCAGCCATTTATGAAATCGCCGTAAATATAAGTGCCTTGTAATTCGGGAATTTTACTGCCGCGATAAACATAGCCACCGGTTATGGATTCGGCGTTGGGGTGGGCATGGTCAATTGCGGGCAGGGTAATGCCGGTTTTGTCGCATGCGGAGGGGATGTGGCAAATCATGCCTTCGGTAATATTCCAGCCGTAATTCAATCCTGCAGCCGTCATCTCGGCGACATTGATTTCTTCACGCGCATCTTGTCCGACATCACCGATAAATAATTTTTCTGACGGGGCATCAAAAGAAAAGCGCCACGGATTGCGCAGACCATAGGCCCAGATTTCCGGCGCACGACTTGACGACGCGACATACGGGTTAGTCGGCGGGATTTTATACGGCAGGGAAGAAACGTCGAGGCGTAGCACTTTCCCCAACAGGCTGCGACCGTTTTGACCGCTGCCCAGAGTGTCGCCTCCGCCGCCACCATCTCCGGTGCCTATATATAAGTAGCCGTCCGGTCCGAACGCCAGTTGCCCGCCGTTGTGGTTGCTGAATTGTTGATGAGGAATGCTGATGACGGGCGTTGATTCAGCATCGGCCAGATCAGGCTTATTCGCCGAGGCTTGGTAACGTTCCACGGCGATATCGCCGTTCGTCGCGGTGAAATAGACGAAAAAATACCCGCTTGAGGCGTAGTTCGGATCGAACGCCATCCCGAGTAATCCGCGCTCCCCGCCCGTGGAAATTTTCTGCGAAACATTGAGAAACGGCGCCGGGACCAGCACGCCATTTTTCGCGACGCGAATACGGCCGCCTTGTTCCACGACAAATAGCCGCGTATCTCCAGGCGGCGAAGCGACATAGAGCGGTGACGACAATCCGCTGATGATTGTCTCCAGTTTTAATGCAGGCGTTCCGGAGGAAACCGGAGATGGCATGTTCCCCGAGTTTGAATCTGAACCCGATCCGCAAGCGCTCAGCAGTAGAACTACGGCGGTCAAAACGGCAATAGCGTGGTTAGATGGGTGCATGGAGCCTCCTAAATAATCAATAGATCAATGTGTCATTTCGGACAGCAGTCCTCAGAGTGTAGTTCCTAAGAGAGAAAATGCAAGTTCACGGTATAATGAAATATTGAGAAAAAACAAGCGGATTTCCCATGCAAGAGCATTACAAACCTTCTGAAATAGAAAAATCCCTGCAAGCTAAATGGGATGCGAGCAACGCATACCAAGCAACGGAAGACGCCGCCAAGCCGAAATATTATTGCCTGTCGATGTTTCCTTACCCATCGGGCAAGCTACACATGGGCCATGTGCGCAACTACACCATCGGCGATGTGCTAAGCCGCTATCACGCGATGAAGGGCTTTAACGTGTTGCAGCCGATGGGTTGGGACGCGTTTGGATTGCCGGCAGAAAACGCCGCGATGCAAAACAATGTGCCGCCCGCGAAGTGGACGCGCGACAACATCGCGTATATGAAAAAACAATTGAAGTCGCTCGGTTTTGCGCTCGATTGGTCGCGCGAAGTGACGACCTGCAATCCCGATTATTATCGCTGGAACCAATGGCTGTTTTTACGCCTGTTGGAAAAAGGCATCGTGTATAAAAAAACCCAGGTGGTGAATTGGGATCCAATCGACCAAACCGTACTGGCGAACGAACAAGTCATCGACGGTCGCGGCTGGCGCACCGGTGCGCTGGTAGAAAAACGCGAAATCCCCGGCTATTACATGGCGACTACTAAATACGCCGACGATTTGCTCGCCGCGCTCGATACGCTTCCCGGTTGGCCGGAGAGGGTCAAAACCATGCAGGCCAATTGGATCGGCAAAAGCATCGGCGTTGAAGTCGGTTTTCCGTATGACGACGGCGTGATGAAAGTGTTCACCACGCGTGCCGATACCTTGATGGGCGCAACTTATGTGGCCGTCGCAGCCGAACACCCGCTCGCGATTAAAGCCGCAAAAAATAATCCGGACTTGCAAGCCTTTATCGAAGAATGCAAACACCTCAGCACGCAAGAGGCCGACGTCGCTACACAAGAGAAAAAAGGCATGGCGACGGGCTTGAGCGTGACGCATCCGTTAAGCGGCGAACAATTGCCGTTGTGGGTGGCCAATTATGTGTTGATGGGTTACGGCGAAGGCGCGGTGATGGCCGTGCCCGCGCATGACGAGCGCGATTTTGAATTCGCGACTAAATATCATTTGCCGATCAAGCCGGTGATCCGTACTTCGGCTGGCGACGCGACGCCCGCGCCGTGGAATCCCGCTTACGCCGAATACGGCACGGCGATCAATTCCGGAAAATATAGCGGCCTCGATTTCAAGCAAGCGGTTGATGCGGTGTCAGCGGACCTCAACACAAAAAAATTAGGCGACAAACGCACCGTGTATCGCCTGCGCGACTGGGGTATTTCGCGCCAACGTTATTGGGGCACACCAATCCCGATTATTCATTGCGAAACCTGCGGCGACGTGGGTGTGCCGGACGATCAGTTGCCGGTGAAATTGCCGGAAGATTTAGTACCGGACGGCAGCGGTAATCCGTTGAATAAACATGCGGCGTTCCTGAATTGCCCTTGCCCGAAATGCGGCAAAGCGGCGCGACGCGAAACCGACACCATGGACACCTTTGTCGATTCGTCCTGGTATTTTTTGCGTTACGCCAGCGCCGATAACGACAAAGCCATGGTCGATGAGCGGGTAAAATATTGGGCGCCCGCCGATCAATATATCGGCGGCATCGAGCACGCGATTTTGCATTTGCTCTACTCACGTTTTTTCACCCGTGCGATGGGCGATTTGGGTTTGGTCGATGTGAAAGAACCGTTCGCCAACTTGCTCACGCAAGGCATGGTGTTGAACGAAATATTTTTCCGCAAACCGGCAGCAGGCCGCATGGTTTATTTCAATCCGCTCGATGTGGAAATCAAAACCGACGAACACGGCAAGCGCGTCGGTGCCGTGTTGAAATCCGACGGCCAGCCGGTCGAATCCGGCGGCATCGGCACCATGTCGAAATCGAAAAATAACGGCATCGATCCGCAATCCATCATCGACCAATACGGCGCCGACACTGCGCGCCTGTTCATGATGTTCGCCTCGCCGCCGGGGCAGACTTTGGAATGGTCGGATAGCGGTGTCGAAGGCTCGTTCCGCTTTTTGAAACGTGTGTGGAGGTTGGTGTATGAACACGTAGCGCAAGACGCAGTAGTTGCGTATAACGGCGGCGATTTGCCCGCTGAGCTAAAGGCTTTACGTTTTGCTATTCACACAACGCTACAAAGAGTGAGTGATGATTATGGTCGTCGCCAACAATTCAATACGGCGATTGCGGCGGTGATGGAGTTGATGAATTTGCTCGGCAAAACAGAAACCAAAACGCCGCTTGCGCGCAACGTGATGCAGGAAGCATTGGAAAAAATCGTCGTCATGCTGTCGCCTATCGCCCCGCATATTTGCGACGCGTTGTGGCGCGAACTCAAGCCCGGCACACAATTACGCGACCAAGCTTGGCCTGTTGTCGATAAAGCCGCCCTGGTGCAGGACGAAATCGAGCTTGTCGTGCAAGTGTCGGGCAAATTGCGCGGCCATATCACCGTGCCGAAAGATGCCACGCGCGAAGCGATCGAAGTGATGGCACGTGAAAATGTCAACGTGCAAAAATTTATCGACGGCCAGGCAATTAAAAAAATCGTTGTGGTGCCGGGTCGTATTGTGAATATCGTGGTCTAGACAATGTTATATAAGTATTTGATTACATTAT
>JAYVGF010000107.1:0-4510 GCA_043772415.1 Betaproteobacteria bacterium | reverse complement strand
TGCCGCAACGTGATCGCATCAGCCTGCGCAGCTGGATAGAATCTACCTGGCTCGCGCTCGGCGGCCCTGCTGGTGTTGCGAGCGGCAATGAACTCGATGACGCCACCAGTTTTTTTGACATGCTCGAAACGTTCAGCGGCCAGGATTTTTCCATGGAGGCGCTCGATACACGCCTGAAAAAACTCTACGCCCAACCACCGCAGCAAACTAAAACCTCGGTGCAATTGATGACCATGCACAAATCAAAGGGGTTGGAATTCGATATTGTCATCCTGCCCAGCCTGTCGGCGCGGCCGCGTAATAGCGACAGCCCGTTGATGATCTGGCAGGAATACACGACCAGCAAGAAGCAGAATCAATTGTTGCTCGCGCCGATCAGCGGGCGCGGCATGGAAAAAGATCCGCTGTATGTATTAGCAAAAAATCTCGATGCACAACGGGACAAATATGAATCACAACGGCTGCTGTATGTCGCCACAACGCGGGCGAAAAAACAATGTCACATTTTCGCTCAGGCCGAGCAGGATAAAGATGGACTGAGCAAACAACCGAACAAGGCTACTCTGCTCTACCAATTATGGCCGGTAGTTGAATCGCAATTCGCGCAAGCAGTAAATGAAAAAACCACCATCAACCATGACGAACCATCAGCCGTCGCTAAACAGGATGCGCCCTATATCCAGCGCGTGGAATCCGCTTGGCAATTGCCTGCTATCCCCGCTACGATTGGCGCCAACACGGACGCTCATGCCCAAGTTGAAACGGTGGGGTCTTTGCCTTCAGTCGAATATTTATGGGTAGGCGACACCGCGCGGCATGTCGGCACGGTCGTGCATCAAGTATTGCGCCGTATCGCCAACGAAGGCGCGGCTAACTGGACGCGTGACAGAATAGAAACACTGACAAGCCAATGTCGCGCGAGCTTGCTACAGCTCGGCGTGAATGCGACGGAAATCGACAACGCATTGCCGCGCGTGATGGCTGCTATATACGCCAGCACCGACGACGCAAAAGGTCGCTGGATCCTCGACCACCAACATCAAGACAGCGCCACCGAATTAGCCGTCACTGCATTAGTCGAGCAAGAATTAGTCAACGTCATCATCGACCGCACCTTCGTCGATAAAGACGGCACGCGCTGGATCATCGATTACAAATCCAGCACGCACGAAGGCGCGGACGTAGAAAAATTTCTCGACAACGAAGTCACACGTTATCGCGAACAACTCGAACGCTACCGCACTGTCATGTCGCAACTCGATCAACGACCAATCAAATGCGGTTTATACTTCCCACTATTGCGCGCTTGGCGTGAGTGGTAAATTATTAAATATAATCAAATCCTTACATAATTAGAGATTGCCCATGAAATTCTTACTTGTTTGCCTCTTGTCGTTATTTTGTGCAACGAATGTTTATTCAGCCGAACTCAGCGGCAGCAAAACCGCGACCTTAATCAGCAACGACGGCGAAAAAATAATTATCGGCAAAGTCGATTTCACCTCGACGGCAAAAGGTACGCAAGCCGTATTCACCGCCGACGCGAAAGTATTCGAAGAACGCTTTCTTGCCATGCGCCCGTTTATTTGTCTTGACGGTGACAAGCATAGCTATTGTCACTTCCCCTACCGCTCGCCGCAAATCATCAGCGACAACGATCTGACCGATCTCGAATACCAATTCATGTTCCTGCGCAAACCGCGCAACTCGGTGAGCCTCGATCCGACCAACGGTTTGTATTACGAATTGAAAAAAACCGCCAAGGGATTTGAAGGTGTCATCCGCGAAGTGGACATGACGCCAATCATCGTGCCCGAAGGCGACATGACCAGGCCGATAAAACGCGAAGGACTATTTGTCTCCGACCCGAGCGGGCATTGGTTGCCGAAGTTAGTGATCGAGTAAATTCATCGACGTAGGCTGGGGCTGATAAGCCCAGCATCTTCCCTGCATCATTTGATTGAAAGGCGCTGGGCTTATCAGCCCAGCCTACGGTTGCCATGACAACTCTCCGAAATTTTCCTTACTGCCTATTTTTTCTCGCCGCGATTTTTTCCTCACCCGGATTTACGGCGGCAGCAGAAACCATCACCGACGCGCGCTACACCACCCCGGTAAAACGCTACGGCCATTTCGCGCTGGGCCAGCCGCATGAATACGCACGGCTGACGGCCACCACCAGCAGCGGACGTGTGCTGTCGTTTGAGTTGCCTGAGGACGAAGTATTCGAAGACCTCCAGCCGCGATTGATAAAGCTGGCAGTGAATGAAGCGGAAGAAATGTTAACCATAGTGAGCCAGCGCGACAGCGGCGCGCGGCTGGTGCTGATTAAATTGCAGGGCGACCACTTAGCCATCAGCGCGCAATCTCCCGCCATCGGCAAAGCTATGCGCTGGTTGAATCCTGTCGGCGTAGTGGATTTTGATGGTAACGGACAAGCGGAAATTGCCGCAGTCATCACGCCGCACTTGGCCGGCCCGCTTAAAGTGTATCAACGCAACGGCAAACACTTAACCGAGATCGCCGCGCTGCCTGGCTTCTCCAATCACGTTTACGGCTCTGCCGAATTGGCACTATCGATGCCGCTGTCAATAGCCGGCCACATGCGCCTGCTGGTGCCCGACGCATCGCGCTCGCACCTGCGCATCATCGCGCTGGAGAAAAATCGCTTAGTGGAAATCGGCCGTTGCGCTTTTTCTTCGCCGATAGTCGGCGCGATGAAGTTGCTTACTTCGCAGGAAATATCAGTGGGTTTGCTGAACAGTGAACAGACCATCAACCCTAGTCAATGCATCAAATAGATAACATCGATCATCTGTACTGAACCCATCCCCACCCTAACCCTCCCCTTGAAAGGGAGGGGACTGAATCGATGGTGTTATGCGAGCAGGAATTCGAGTCCGACCGAGCGAGCTTTGGTTACCGAAGTTGGTGATAGAGTCATTACAAAATCGTAGGCTGGCGCTGATAAGCCCAGCGTTTTCAACTTACGATTCGCGGGAAAAGCTGGGCTTGCCAGCCCAGCCTACGGGCTATTTACAAACTCACTGTACCGCTCAATTTACCTAAGCGCTTGTCGAATGTGCCTAGCGGAATATGCCCTGCCTTGCGCGCGATTTCCAACACCAGGCAATCGGAAAACCCCAATGACGGCCGGCTACGGAAATGTACCAGCGCAAGGGCAATAACGTCGGCGTCCTGCAGCATCAATTGTTTGTGATTAAGTAATTGATCAATGGCCTTTGCTAATTGTGCGGGCGTTCGTTCATATACCGCATCAAGCACCCAGATCGTTTCAGCCAGCACGAGATGCGAGACCCATGCGCCGTTTTCAATATAAGCCTCAGCAATCTGCATCTGCGCAAGATCATCGCGCACTAACAAACGTACCAAAAGATTGGTATCAACGGCCCGCATGTTTACTGCGGATATGCTTGCGGATGCCTTCTTTTACATTGGCAGGTGCTTTTTTCTTTTTGGGCGACGCATCGGCGAACAATGCGGCATGCACATCGCTAGACACATATTTGCCGGAACGGCGGACCACAACCTGTTCATTGCTCTCATCCCATTCGAGGATAGAGCCGGGCCCCACGCCCAGCTTTTTGCGTACCTCGGCGGGGATGGAGATTTGACCTTGGGCCGTGATTTTGGATTGAGCGATCGACATAAAATTACATTACTACGGTAATGGGATGATGTCAAACAGGCTACATTCAAGTTTAGACTTACAAATATCCGTAGGCTGATCTGATTTAGTTAGGCTGGCACTGGTTTCGGTAAGCTGGGCTGATAAGCCCAGCATTTTCGACTTAAACTCATCGCTTGATTTCGCCTTATGTTGTTGGTCTCACGCTCTTAAATCCCCCCTACCCCCCCTTTTTCTAAGGGGGGAAGCTGGTGAATTTTTCTTTCACTTGTGGGAAAACGACTTGCGATTAGTTATTCCTCCCAACTTCCCCCTTAGAAAAAGAGGGATTGAGGGGGATTTTAGTTTGGAGCCTGGTTTCGGCAGGCTGGACTGCGGATTTATCTGTCAGTTACGAAAGCGGCGTTTCAGTACGATAGGTAAAATTAAGAACACTAATAACAGTCCTGCCATGCTGATAGTAACTACGGCGGGTAATAGCCATACTGGCTCAAGGGGCACGATTGAAGGTAAAAAGTAAATCGTCATTGCACCGCATAGCACGCTGATAAGACTCCACGCAATTGAGGTGAAAAAACTTTTTCGATCGACTCCAGGTTGGTAAAGGCGTTTTGCTGCATAAGGCTGGGACATAAGCACGGCTCCTTAGTTAACAAAAAGATTTACAACAATACCTACAGATTGAAAAACCCTGCTCTTTTCATCAGCCACGACGTTGTTGAAACGCTGAGCTTATCAGCCCCTGCCTACGGGCTAATCAACTTGGCGGATTCAAGTTCGAAGTGCAACTGCTCGGGGTATTTTGGTATAACGCAATTCCACGCCGAATAATACCTCATGCGGTGATCTGAACCCCAACAC
>JAYVGF010000106.1:0-7535 GCA_043772415.1 Betaproteobacteria bacterium | reverse complement strand
AATCCGGCGTCGAGATATTCGACATCCCGGCCTTCTTGCGCAAGCAGGCGGACTAAGTCGTTATATTGCACGGTATCTTTGGTTCAGCGAGTTGTTTGTTGTTGCAGCTCGCTGAACCAACCCGTGTGATTGCATCATTAAAAAGATAAGATTTTAGAGTCGCTGTCTGCTTTTGAATTTAGCTTGAAAATCACGCCATTGTTGTCTTGAGATCACAATCTGTGACCTCAAGTTTGGAAATGATTCTTTTTCGTTTCTTTTACGCGCAAGCCAGCTGCAACGAAGCAGATGTAGGATGGACAAAGCGCTAGCGTGCCAACCGTCTCTGTCGGCGTGGGCACCCTTCGTTTTGACCACCCTACCGTTGTGTGAAAACATTCACAGCCTCTTCAACGAATTCATATTAAGTTGCGCGTCGGCTGAAATTTGAACTAAGCGTTTATCTTGCTGACTTAGTTGAAGAATATTTCCATCTTCGATAAATTTGCGCTTGCAGCAATTATTCATTATAATCATACACTTACTATTTAATCGTTTTTGCGACTTATTGCATGATTAATCAACGCACATTAAAGAACGTGATTCGCGCCACCGGCGTGGGTTTGCACACGGGTGAGAAGGTGTTTCTCACCTTGCGCCCTGCTGCGCCGGACACGGGCATTGTGTTTACGCGCACGGATTTACCGACTGCGGTGGAAATCAAAGCGACGCCTTATGCGGTCGGCGATACACGTTTGTCTTCGTGTTTGGAAAAAGATGGCGCGCGCGTTTCGACGGTTGAACATTTGATGTCGGCGCTCGCCGGTCTCGGTATCGACAATGCGTACGTCGATGTGTCCGCGCCGGAAGTGCCGATCATGGATGGTAGCGCGAGTCCGTTTGTGTTTTTGTTGCAGTCGGCGGGAATAGAAGAACAAAAAGCGCGCAAGAAATATATCCGCATCAAAAAAACCGTTGAAGTAAAACAAGGCGACAAGTGGGCGCGCTTCGAGCCGTTTAACGGTTACAAGCTGACGTTCACCATCGACTTCAATCATCCTGCATTTGAAAATTCCGGCTCGAAAGTGAGCATCGATTTCAGCTCGACTTCTTATATCAAGGAAATCAGCCGCGCCCGCACTTTCGGTTTCACGCACGACGTGGAAGCCATGCGCGCGCAGGGCCTCGCGCTCGGCGGCAGCATGGACAACGCGATTGTGATGGACGAATACCGCGTGTTGAACAGCGATGGTTTGCGTTACGACGATGAATTCGTCAAACACAAAATCCTCGACGCGGTCGGCGATTTGTATTTGCTCGGCCACCCGGTGATCGGCGCGTTCTCCGCGTATAAATCCGGCCATGCACTCAACAATCAATTGTTGCGCGCGTTAATGGCGGACGAGACGGCTTGGGAAATGGTCACTTATCAATCGCATAAAGATTTGCCTGTATCATTCCACCAACTGCATACGCAAACCGTATAGCCAGCCTTTTGGGTATTGAAAATACTCAATTTAATCAAATAGTTAAGTAAAGGCTTTGCATGAAATCATTTCTGCTCGTCGGGTGTGTGTTCGCTTGTTTCGCGCTGGTTGCGTGCAATAAAAAACAAACTGAACTGGGTGAAGGCAGTGCACCGGTAACGGGATCAGCAGGCCCTGCGGGCGCGAACAAGCAAGCCAAGGAATTGGAAAAATGCGATGCGCCGGTGGCGACCGTCGCATTAGTCGAAAGCCCGAATGGCTATACCGTCGCGTCGAAATTTAATTTGCCGGAATCGCCAGTGCCGTTGATTCGTCTGCTCGCGCAACAAAGCGGCTGCTTTCGCGTCGTCGATCGCACGGCGGGTTTGAAAGCGGTCGTGCAGGAACAAGTCTTAAAAGACCAAGGCATTATTCGCAGCAATAGCACCGTGCAAAAAGGCAAAGGCTACGAGGCGCAATATACGATTACGCCGAGCTTAAGCTTTAGCGAACAAGATGCAGGACGCGGCGTCGCCGGCATCATTGCGCAAATCCCGGTGCTGAAAGATTGGGCGGGTTATGCCGAGCAAGTGAAATTCAAAGAAGCGCAAGTCGCGCTGCTACTCACCGATAATGAAACGACCGAACAACTCGCCGCCGCAACCGGCTCGGCGCGCGCGACCGATTTAGGTTTAGGCGGATTTACTTTTTCTAAAGCGGGCGGTGCGGCGGGCATCGGTTGGAGTAACACAAATGAAGCGAAAGTCGTGGTCGCAGCGTTTTTGGACGCACACAATAAGTTAGTGACGCAAATTCGGATGTTAGCTAAGAAAGCATTACCGCCAGAAGTACCTACCACTACAGCTTCAGCAGCCAGAAAAACTGCCAAATAAAATACTTAATATAATCAAATCGTTATGATTATCGTCCGCATTATCGTTCTTTTCAGTTTTTTGATTGTAGGCGGCTGCTATGCAGCATTCCTGATTACCAAAGATCGGCGTTATTTGAAGTTTATGGGGCAATTGCTGCGTTTCGGACTCTATTTTTTGGCCGCTGCGGGCGTGCTTTATATCCTGGAAAGACTGATTCTAATCTGAACTTTTCAGGGTTTATTCTGTCTTTTCAATAAGTTCTGTAGCGCAATTTTAACCGGAGTATCTTCCAGCTTGGCTTCCAGCTCGGCCAAACTTTTCAAGGCTTGCGCGCTCGCTTTAACCCGCTTCTCAGGCCGTGTGAATATGTGTGACATATTCACTTGCAGCACTACCCGGATTCCGGTAACCTGCTGAAAATTTAGTTGAATTTGTTCCAGCACGCTAGGCAGCAATAACTTAATCTTAGCGGCTACCGGCCCATTAAAGGCCATTACAATCAAGATGTTACCTTCTAAATCGCCGACCCGACTGGCCTTTGCCAGCTCTGATGGTACGGAATCTGCGTAGCACTTTTGCAGTTCAGTTAAGCGTTCCAGCCCTCGTTGCTGGAGCAACGGAATATCATTGAAATAAGCGCCTAATTTGCTGGATGTCATAGTTCAGTCTGGCACGTATTGAAAAGGTTAACGATGAATATCATTATCGTATCAGACAAGTTAGCGGCGCCACGTAGCTATAACGTATCGCACGCGCAATTCGCCATGATGGCCGTTGGCCTGATCGTCGCCATGTTTGTATTCGGCAGCTTGATGTACGCATTCACATTGCGCCAAGCTGTCGATGCAAAAAACCCCTACTTGCAAAGCATGTTATCCGGTCTCACGCGCAAAGAATCAGAAAAAAACCAAGTGATGATGCGCGAAAACCTGAATGCGCTCGCAGTAAAGCTGGGCGAAATGCAAGCGCGCTTGATGCGTATCGACGCTTTCGGCGAACGCCTGTCCAAAGCCGCCGGCATCAAGCCGACCGAATTCAAATTCAGCGAAAAACCCGGACGCGGCGGCCCTTCGTCTGATGTCAAAGAACAATCGGATATTACTCTCGAAGACTTCAACCGCCAGTTGGCTGAATTGTCCTTGTTGCTGGAAGATCGCGGCGACAAGCTCGGCGTGCTCGACTCCATGTTGATGCAGGAAAACCTGCGTAAAAAATCTTTGCCGACCGTGTTGCCGGTCACCACCGGCTACCACTCATCCAATTACGGTTATCGCCTTGACCCATTCTCTGGCCGCAAGGCTTTCCATGCCGGCATCGACTTTGTAGCGCCTAGCGGCACCAGCGTGACCACGGCAGCGGGCGGCGTGGTGGTTACCTCGGAACCCCATGGTGAATATGGTAATATAGTGGAAGTTGACCACGGTAATGGATTGGTTTCGCGCTACGCGCATTTATCCAAAAGTTTGGTAAAACCAGGTGATGTGGTGCTAAAGGGCCAGCAAATTGCCCAAGTTGGCACCACTGGCCGTTCCACCGGACCACATTTGCATTTTGAAGTACGTGAAAGCGGCGTGGCGTTAAATCCGCGACAGTTTTTACAAATCGGCGGTTGAAAAAAACCTTACAGTCGCCATATACGTTTTACCCGTAACTTACCGTCAGGGTTGACCGGAAAGTTTCTGGTCTGGGGAATGACCCCGGACCGGGGATTATCCTGTTAACCCTGTTTTTATTTTGTAATCCCACTATACGACCACTCCATGATTTCAGCCTCTGACGTCCTCAAAAAAATATTCGGTAGCCGCAACGAGCGCTTACTTAAACAATACCGCAAATCGGTCGTCATCATTAACGGCCTTGAGCCGCAAATGCAAAGCCTCAGCGATGAACAACTCGCTGCCAAAACGACTGAATTCAAGCAACGCCATACTAGCGGCGAAACACTCGACCAATTATTACCCGAAGCATTCGCCGTCGTGCGTGAAGCGGCCAAGCGCATGCTCGGCATGCGCCACTTTGACGTGCAGTTGATAGGCGGCATGGTGTTGCACGCGGGCAAAATTGCCGAGATGCGCACAGGTGAAGGCAAGACGCTGATGGCGACGTTGCCGTCTTACTTGAACGCCCTCTCCGGTAAAGGCGTACATATTGTCACAGTGAACGATTATCTGGCGAAGCGCGATGCCGAGTGGATGGGACGCGTGCATAAATTTCTCGGTTTAACCGTCGGGGTCAATCTGTCGCAAATACCGCACGATCAGAAACAAGTCGCTTACGGATCCGACATCACCTACGGCACCAACAACGAATTCGGCTTTGATTACCTGCGCGATAATATGGTGACGCAGATTTCCGATCGCGTGATGCGCGGATTGAATTTCGGCATCATTGATGAAGTTGATTCGATATTGATCGACGAAGCGCGCACACCGCTGATAATTTCCGGCCAGGCAGAAGATTCCACTGCGCTATATGCCGCTATCAACCAGCTCGCGCCGCGACTGGTTAAACAAGAAGAGGAAAAAAGCGAAGGTGATTATTGGGTTGATTTGAAATCCATGCAAGTAACCTTGTCGGAGACCGGCCACGAAAAAGCCGAACAGCTTCTGGCTGGCGCAGGTTTGTTGCCCGTCGGTGGTAGCCTCTACGACCCTGCCAATATTATTTTGATGCATCATTTTTACGCGGCGCTACGCGCCCACGCGTTGTATCACAAGGATCAGCATTACGTCGTCAACGACGGCGAGATTGTTATCGTCGATGAATTCACCGGCCGCATGATGACAGGTCGCCGCTGGAGCGATGGCTTGCATCAGGCAGTCGAAGCCAAAGAAGGCGTGAAGATTCAGAATGAATCGCAAACACTCGCTTCCATCACGTTCCAAAATTATTTCCGCATGTATCAAAAGCTGTCCGGCATGACCGGCACGGCGGATACCGAAGCGTATGAGTTCCAACAAATTTACGGCCTGGAAACGGTGATTATCCCGACGCATAGGCCGATGGTGCGTGCAGACCGCGACGATCAAATTTATCGTACCGCGCACGAAAAACATCAAGCCATTATTAACGACATTAAAGACTGCCACGCGCGCGGTCAGCCGGTGTTAGTCGGCACAACGTCGATTGAAAATTCCGAATTACTTTCCAGCTTGCTGGAAAAAGAAAAGTTGCCGCATCAAGTATTGAACGCGAAACAACACGCGCGCGAAGCGGAAATTGTCACTCAGGCAGGCAAGCCGCATGCGGTCACCATTGCTACCAATATGGCCGGTCGTGGAACCGACATTGTATTGGGCGGCAATCCTGAGCCGATGATAGACCGGATCAAAACCGACGAAACGCTAAGCGATAGCGAGAAGCAGGCCAAAATTGCTGCGCATCGTGCAGAATGGGAGAAGCTGCACGAAACGGTGATTCAACAAGGTGGTCTACACATCATCGGCTCCGAGCGCCACGAATCGCGTCGCGTGGATAATCAATTGCGCGGCCGCTCCGGCCGCCAGGGCGACGTCGGCGCCAGCCGTTTTTATTTGGCGCTCGACGATCCGCTAATGAAGATTTTCGCCGGTGATCGCGTCTCCGCCATTATGCAACGATTGAATATGCCCGAAGGCGAAGCGATTGAGGCTCGCCTGATGAACCGCGTGATTGAAAACGCGCAGCGTAAAGTGGAAGCGCGCAACTTCGACATCCGCAAACAATTGCTCGAATACGACGATGTTTCCAACGACCAGCGTAAAGTCATTTACCAGCAACGCAATGAGCTGTTGGAATCGACCGACATATCCGACACCATCAATTCCATGCGCGAAGACGTTTTACGCCAAACCATCGCCACCCACATTCCGCCTGATACAGTAGAAGAACAATGGGATGCGCCCGGCTTGGAACGCACACTGGAATCCGATTTCAACCTCAAGTTACCGGTACAAAATTGGCTGCAAAACGAGCCGAATTTAACCGAAGAAGAAATTCGTCACCGCATTACCGAAGCTTGCAACAAAGAATACGAAAGCAAGTTCACCGAAATCGACAAAGATGTATTGCACCACTACGAGCGCGCAGTGATGCTGCAGAATGTCGATACGCATTGGCGCGAACATTTGGCGGCATTGGATCATTTGCGTCAGGGCATTCATTTGCGCGGCTATGCGCAAAAAAATCCCAAGCAGGAATACAAACGCGAAGCCTTTGAGTTATTCAGCGACATGCTCGAGCGTATCAAGCGCGATGTGACGCAATTGCTCACCAGCGTACAAGTACAACGCGAAGAACAACTCGAAGCGGTGGCCGATGCAGTAGAAGAAGCGCCCGCAGCGACTCGCAACATGCAATACCATCACGCCGATTACAACGATGCATTAACCGAAGCAGCGGAAGACGATGCAGGCGCAGAACCGTTTGAACGCGCAGGCGATAAAGTCGGCCGCAACGATCCGTGCCCTTGCGGTTCAGGCAAAAAATACAAGCAGTGTCATGGCAAGTTAAGTTAAGTATCTTGTAAGAAAAAAAGCCGGTTAAGCCGGCTTTTTTTGTTTTCCCTCTGCATTAAAAATATTCAATATAATCAAGAGCAAGCTACCTGTTTCACGCTACTCCCAACATAATCTTTTTGCAATTCATTCACTTTGCTCGTAACGGTCGCCACTGGATCGCGCACGCTGAACATGACATCACGCAGTTGCGTGGTGCGCACGCCGGATCTTGCGGAACGCACGCCTTTAATTTCCATTTGCTCCAGGTGGCGTGTCGAAGCCTCTTCGGTACTGAACACACCTAAAGAAATGGTGTTATCAATAAGAACAGACACATCGTTGACGCCTTGTTTTTTCAACGTGGCGAGTATGCTGTCCACTTGTTTTTTGGTCTCCGGCGCAGGGATATACACCCAGTAGCGCAGCACATCTTCGTTCTTGCCTTCAGTCAACTTATCGCCGAGTTGCAGCGCGGCCAGTGCTGTGCGAGCGCGTGGAAGATCTTCGGGTTTAATGTTGATCCACTGCAAACATTGCGATGCCTTAACTGGAGCAGCGGCAACTGGTGCGGCAGGTGTATCACTTGCAGGATTTGGCGCCGGCGTTTTAGTCAGGTCAGCAGTTGTTGCCGCCGCCGGCAATGTTTTGAGTGCAGCCACGGTTTGTGTGTTTGCCGTTGCCGTGGTGATCAAAGGCAGTTTTTCCCCATTCAGTTCTTGCACCACGTTCGCATCGAC
>JAYVGF010000105.1:0-6101 GCA_043772415.1 Betaproteobacteria bacterium | reverse complement strand
GATGCACCGACCAGCGCGATTGTTTCACCGGGTGCCACATGCAGATTGATCTCGTTAAGCGCCGCTTTGCCGTCAGCGCGGTAGTAAAAATTAACCTGTTCAAAATCCAACTGCCCTTTTGCGCGGGCTATGACAAGCTTGCCGACGTCTGCTTCAGAAGCTTCATCCACAAGGGCAAACACACTTTCCGCAGCAGAAAGCCCGCGCTGCATTTGCGCGTTCACATCGGTTAGGCGTTTTAATGGCCCCAACAACATCATCATGGCAAGAATAAACGAGACGAATTCACCGACGCTGGTTTTATCGGCCAAGGACTGTTGTGTGGCGAGATAGATGATGATCGCCACCGCCACAGCAGCGGTGATATGTACAAGAGAAGTCGTTGCGGCTGATGCGATGTCTTGTTTGAGGTTAAAGCGAAATGCGCGCTCGGTGCTGTCGGAAAAACGGGTCGCTTCGTAATCCTGACCGCCGAAAATTTTCACTACACGTTGACCGTCCACGGTTTCGCCCAGAACTTGCGTCATGTCGCCCATGGTTTTTTGCGCTTCGCGGCTGTTGCGGCGCAGACGCTGCGCGAACTTGATCACGATGAACGCCATGATCGGCGTGAGCGTGAGCGAGATCAGTGTGAGCTTCCAATTGAGATACAACAGCCACGCTACTAGGCCGAGAATAATCAGCGAGTCTTTTACCACGATGGTCACCACGCTAGTGGCGGCCGAGGCGACTTGCGTTGCATCGAAGGTAAGTTTGGAGACCAGATTGCCAGTGGCATGGTCGTCGTAATACTTAGTCGGCAGCGACAGTAATTTGCGAAACATTTCGCTACGCAAATCTTTCACCAGACGATTGCCGACCCAGCTAATGCCGTACACGCTGATGTACGACGACACACCGCGCACAATAAAAATCGCAATCAGCGCTACCGGCACCAAATTCATTAAGGTCGGGTCTTTGGTGACAAAGGTGCCATCCAGCATCGGTTTCATCAACGCGGGTAATGCTGCCTCAGTTAGCGCGGACAACGCCATGCCGATAATCGATAACGCGAACATGCGCCAATGCGGACGCACATAACGCAATAAGCGCGAATAAAGCGAGCGGCTATTCATCTGCTCAGGCATCCACGGCCCCGAACAGTATCATTTGATTTATATAGGTTTTTTTCACACGGCGATTATAACCTAAGCCAGATGATGCACGGCTATCGGCATACTATTTGGTCTGCCATTCAAGTCCGGCAAAAAATCGCCGCCCCGTCGTATTGTAGCCTTGCGCCAGTTCGTAATTTTTATCGCCCGCATTTTCTATGCGCGTCTGCAGGTTGAGCGAATCTGACATTTTTGCCCTTGCAAATAAATTCAGCAACGCGTAACCAGCCATGCGATTACGAGTTGTATTAGGCAGTGAATCATAACGCGCGCTACTGGCAATTACATCGCCGCCGTATTGCATGCTGCCGTTTTGGAAGCTTGCGCCGATACCGCCGTAACGACGTGCGCGGCGCGGCAATTGATTACCATTTGCGTCGTCTGTCGCCTTTTGCCAGGTGATATCAACGTGTGTATTGATATTATTTTTTGTTTCGCTCAAGCGCACACTAGTGCCAACGATTCGCGCACGCGCCAGATTATCCACGCTGCTGAAATCAGAGTTAATAACAATCAAATCATCCAGCCGGTTGCGGTAATGAGTGAGTCGGGCCGTACTATTGCCTTCTCGGTATTCCAGCGCTGCTTCGAGATTACGCGAACGCTCGGGCTTGAGATTCGGGTTGCCTTTGTAACCGAACGCATCGGGATAATACAAATCATTAAACGTCGGCGCTTTGAAAGCGGTTTCGGCATTGAGCATGGCGCGCAGACCGGGTTGGATTTTGTAAGCATAAGCAACGCTACCGACGTCGTAACCGCCATAGCCGCTGAGATTGTCATGACGCGTATTGAGTTGCCATTGATGCGCGTCTTGTTCCTGAAAGACGCCCACATACACGCCCGTGATGTTGCGCCGCGTTTGGCTAAATACAGTATCACTATCCACCTGCTGTCTTGTGGAATCGGCACCCGCTGTGACGGTGCCGCTATCACTTTTGATGCGGTTTTCCCATTGCAGTTGATTTTGCGTGGTGGCGAAACGACTGGGGAATGCGCCCGACGTATCGAGCTTGTCGCGACTGCGCGCAAGACGAAATAAGGAATCCCACCCCGTAGTCATACGGTTATACGATTCAAATTTTAGCGTGTCGAGCGTTTGGCGATTGATGTCATCCGTAGTCGGATCCGCATCAAAATGTGTCACGCCGTTGTTGCGTAGATACGATAAGCCGAGCGAATGATCGCGCGAAATTTCGTGCAACACGCCTATGCGAAAATTTCTGTTTCGATACGGATCGCGGTCAGGATTAAAGCCAAATGACACCCGTTCGTTGGTCGCAGAACGGTTATCACTTTCGGCAAAACCTGCGCCAAATTGAAATTGCGTCGCTTCAATTTTTCCGTTGTAACTTATTGAATAATTGGAATTTTTTTGTGACCCCCATAGCGCAGATAATTGCAGGTTGTCGCCAGCAAAATGACTGCGATTAGTCATAATATGAATCACACCGCCGATCGCATCCGCGCCATACAAACTGCTCGCCGCCCCCGATACGATTTCTATGCGTTCAATTTGATTCAACGGAATATGCTCCAGTGCCGTAGTGCCCGAGGTCGCCGAATGGATACGCGCGCCATCGAGCAGAATCACTACGTGATTGCTATTGGTGCCTCGCATAAAAATGCCGCTCGGTTGTCCCGGCCCGCCGGTGCTGCTGATTTCAATGCCGGCGCGGGCCTGCAATAGCGACGTGAGCGATGCGCCCGGCGAGCGAGCGATTTCTTCTGCGCCGATGATTTGCACATCGGACAAGACGCTGGATAAATGTTGTGGGATGCGATTGGCGGTGACGATAATCGGATCGACAGCTTGCGCTGGCGCTTGCGCAAAAATAGGAGGGCTTGTACTGAACAACAATGCTGCGATGACACGAATAAAAAACGACATGATTCCCCAAACGGATGAATTTATATTACGCGTAGGGGAATGAAGGACAAGGGAAGCGCCGCCGACGAACGCAGCGACGCAAACCGCGTCGGCCGCATCCCCGCAGCACTCGGTTGTACGTTTGGCCGGTCTCCGGGCTGCAAACGGCGAAGAATAAATGCTTCGCGACCCCTTCGCCTTCCCAAGTAAAAAACTCAGTGGCAATGTTGTGAAGGAACTATCGTTTGCTTACCGTTGCGGGGGCAGCACGGATTAGGTTGAAAAGAATCAAGCCTTTCCGTTTCCCGTTTAACGCCGACTTTGACACCGGCGAACCAAACACAGTTGAACTGTAACGGCTTTTGGGCAAATGCGCAAAAAACCCATGAAAAAAACACAAAGATAACTTAAAAAAAAGTTTCAAAAGCGGCTGTAGTTGTTTGACCTTACTGGGTTTTCTAAATATAGTTACAGGCATGGATCACGAAATCGCCGACCTCGAACAGAAACTCACGCAATTTGCCCAATTATTCAAGCAAATGCGCGCAGAAAACATCGAATTACGCCAACAATTATTGGTGAAATCCGACGAAGCAGCACGTCTGTCCAGCAAAGTCGAAGCGGCGCGCGCGCGATTAGAAGCCCTACTCGAACAAATACCGGAGACTGAGGTATGAGCCAGGATAAAGCCAAACCCGAAACCGCCAAAGCTGCTGCCGCAAAACCAATGGATATCAACATCATGGGCCGCGATCTCAAAGTCGCCTGCCCCGTCGGCGAAGAAGCGCAACTGAGCGCCGCCGTCGATTTGCTCAACCAAAAAATGCAGGAAATCAAAGCCGCCGGCAAAGTGGTCAGCTTCGACCGCATCGCCATGATCGCCGCACTCAATATCGCGCACGAATTACTCAAAACGAAATCGGGCAAAAATTCGCTGGACAGCGGCGACGCTAGGCGTAGACTACATTCTATGGGCAAGATGATCGACCAGACTATTGCCGAGCAAGACAAGTTATTTTGAGATTCAGGTGTTGAGCAATCAACGCCAACCCGTTGTCCCCTGCTGTGTTCGTTAGGGCTTTAATTCTTTGAACCAATGTCTTTTGACTAGGTTGTCGGCAATATAGCGCTGTTGTGATCGTCCCACGCGGATGAACCTGATGTGCCCCGCTGATAACCCTCTTGAACCCAGGTTCAAGATGCCGGTCCGACGGCACGAGCGGGGGGCTTTACAGCAAAATCGCAGACTGAGGTCTGCGATTTTTTTTGCGCGTATTTAATTTCTCGGTGCCTTCGCGTTATCATGGAGACATATCTTTTTAAGGCAGCATCATGCGTTATTGGCTCATGAAATCAGAACCGTCCGATGTTTCAGTGGACGACCTCGCCGGCATGCCGAATAAAACCGTCGCCTGGTATGGCGTGCGCAATTATCTCGCGCGTAATTTCATGCGTGATCAAATGTCCGTCGGCGACGGCGTCTTGTTTTATCACTCCAGCTGCCCCGAGCCGGGCATCGCCGGACTCGCCAAGGTGAGTAAGCTCGCCTACCCTGACGCGACCCAGTTCGACAAAAAATCGAAATACTTCGATGAGAAATCCACGGCAGAAACACCGCGCTGGTTTAATGTCGAAGTGAAGCTGGTAAAAAAAATTCCGCTGATTTCCCTCGCCAGTTTACGTGAACAAAAAGCCTTGGAAACTTTACGTATCCTGCAAAAAGGTAATCGTCTATCCATCACGCCCGTCGATCTGGCGGAGTGGGAATACATCACCAAAAAATTATTAAACTAATCAACGCACAAGGTACATCATGGAATGGTATGTTCTCTACGTTGCCATCGGCGCGCTGATAGGTTTTTGCGCTGGGCTATTCGGCGTCGGCGGCGGGGCGATGTCAGTGCCTATTTTCGTCATGATGTTCACCGCGCAAAATTTCCCTAAAGAACATTTAGTCCACGTCGCCCTCGGCACCTCGCTTGCCGCGATTGTATTTACCTCGCTCTCCAGCCTGCGGGCGCATCACCAACACGGCGCAGTCAATTGGACCATCGTCAAACAAATGACCCCCGGTTTGCTCATCGGCACCTTTGCCGGCTCGCAAGTCGCCGGACGCTTCCCCACGCGCGTGCTGACCATTATTTTTGTCGTGTTCATTTTTTACACCGCCCTGCAAATGTTTCTTAACAAAAAACCCAAACCGCAACGGCAATTACCCGGCGCAGCAGGCGTGATGGCCGTCGGTGGTGGCGTGGGCTTGCTATCGAGTATGGTAGCCGCAGGCGGCGGCTTCGCGACGATACCCTTCATGACCTGGTGCAACGTCAAAATGCACGAAGCCGTCGGCACCTCCGCCGCGCTGGGCTTCCCCATCGCGCTGGCTGGCGCAGCGGGCTACATCGTCGCAGGCTGGAACGCCACGCAATTACCGCCGAATACATTAGGCTTCGTCTATATCCCTTTGCTGCTGTGCTTCATCTTCTCCAGCATGCTCGCCGCACCCTGGGGCGCAAAGCTCGCGCACAAACTGAATGTCGCTACGCTGAAAAAATTATTTGCTTTGCTTTTGGCCGCTCTCGCAACCAAGATGATGTGGAGTTTGTTTTGATATAATTAATTCACTAACTTTTCCTGAGGAATAAATCATGGTCATGAATCGTGAAGATTTTATTTTTTGGTCAAAGAAGAATTGGTTTTTTGTAATATTGCCTATTATTTTTTTCGCCGACTATCTGACGGCCAAATTACCCGTTGAAATTGATCCCCGCTTAAACGAAGTCAGTATTTTATTTGATCTGGCTTTACTGTTGCCGGTACTTTATGCAATTTGCTACCGCGAGATGGGCCGCAAAATTATTGTGCGAACAATCGGAATAATGTGCCTGGGCATCTGGCTGGCAGGACATTTGATCCCCGCTGAAGAACAAGTGGTTTACCTTTATTTCACTTGGCTGAGATATGCAGGCTTTGGATTCCTTATCCTACTAGAAATAAAGATGACCGTATTAGTATTCAAACTACTTTACGGTCGCGAACAAAATCATGACAAGACCAGCATCAAAAAATTGAGTAATGAG
>JAYVGF010000104.1:0-10426 GCA_043772415.1 Betaproteobacteria bacterium | reverse complement strand
GTTTCGCTTCGTCGATATCCCAATATTTCCACGGCGCATAATGGATGGGATGTTTTTTGTAACCCATGAGCCACGGGTAAATCAAATGATTGTAAAGCCGGTGCACGCCGAGTTTCCACGGTGCATAGACCAACATGATGCGTGTCATGTCTTGATAAAGTTTGGTGCGCTCAGGCGAATCGGGCATGCGCTGCGCCTGTAAATACAGCTTGTTGAATTCGGGCAAATTGAAACGTGACTCGTTTCCTTGTCCCGTATTTGGCCCATACAATAATTGCAAAAAATTATCCGCGTCGGGGTAGTCTGCCGTCCATGCAGCAATGCGAGTCTGCAGCGTGCCTAATCGCGAAGCTTTGAGTTGCTCGGCAAAATTGGGTTTGTTTGTCGTAACACGAATGCCGATAGCATCCATCGATTTGCGCCACAACTCATCTTGCGAGCGATATTCTGCCGTGGGCGGCGAAGTAATGGTCAGAGTTAATGGGCTTCCGTCCGGCATATCGCGATAACCATCACCATCTCGGTCGAGGTAACCATACAGATCGAGCAAGGCTTTCGCTCTTGATGGATTGTATTCCGCAGTGGGGCTTTTGAAAGTCTTGTCATAGCCGTTTACGCCGGGCGGAATCGGACTTTGCGCTGGAAGTGCCTGCCCTTTGCGAATCACCTGCACTTCTTCGTTGATGTTGTAACCCAAGGTCATCGCACGGCGTAACGCAATTTTGTCCGGTGTGTAGCCGCCGATTACCGGGTCTTCCATGTTGAACATGGTGTAAGTTATCTCTGGTTGAGTTTCCAGAAACAGCTTGACGTTCTGCTTGGCTAAACTTGGGGAAAGTTTGCCGCTTGGCGCAACTTGCGGTATGAATTCGTGATCAACTTCGTCGATGTAGTCATGCTCTTTGCTCAAAAATGCCAACAGCCGTGGCTGTGTTTCCGAAATCATATCGACTTCAATTCTGTCGATTTGCGGCAGACGTTTGCCTTGCATCGACTTCACCGCAGCTTGATCCCATTCGTCATCCGGCGCGGGCGTGCTGGTCAAATACATTTCACGATAAGCAGGATTTTTTTCCAGGATGATTTTGCTTTTCGGCCGCCAGAATTTCAACATGTAGGGCCCCGTGCCGACCGGATGCTGCGCGATCGCATCGCCATAATATTCCACCACTTCGCGCGCCATTGCACCGGTGCCGGTCATTGCGAGGATGTAAGATAAGTTGTAATCAGGATTTTTTAACTTGATTTGTATGGTGTAACGATCGAGTGCTTTGAAGCCTGCCCACTCTTTATCGTAATCAAGCTTACCGGTTTTTTCTGCAGTGGCTTTGGCCTCATCTTCACCGACGATCTTCCCATCGAAAATCCACATCCATGCGGACTTGATTTTCGGATCGTAAAAACGCTTAAAGGTATAAACATAGTCCGCTGCCGTCAGCTCGCGTTTGACTCCTTTGAACGCGGGGTCGGGATGAAAATAAATACCCGGCTTGATTTTAAGCGTATAGGTCAAACCGTTGTCCGTGATCTGCGGCATCTCCACCGCCGTATCGGTAACCACTTTGGCCGGCCGCGCCAAATAATCGTATTGCAACAGCGGCTCAAAAATATTTTCGCAAATCGCATTCGAGTAACGATCTTCACGCACAACGCAATCCAGATCGGACTCTGCTTCTCTAAAGGATAGATATAAAACTTTTTCTGCCAAAGCTGAATGCGCGCATAGAGTTAGAACAAACAACATCACCGCTCGAGATAAATAATTCAATTTAATCATACGCTTATCACTGTTGCGCTTTACGTTGTTGCTCGACATCAACGTCGAGATATTTCCAGCCATGGTGTAACACCGGATGTTTTTTATAATTTTTCAGCCACGGCTGCGACAAATTGGTCCAGATACGATGCACCCCCAAGCGCCATGGTGCATAAGCGAAAAATAATTTACTCATTTCGTTATACAGTTGCGTGCGGTCAGGCGAATCGGGCATCTTGCGAGACTTTTCATACAGTCTATCGAATGCGGGCAAATTGAAATTAGAATAATTTGATTGCCGCGTATTGGGGCCATAGAGCAACTGGAAAAAATTATCCCCATCGGGATAATCTGCACCCCACGCGTAAAACGAACCCACCTGCAAGGCGCCGGCTTTACCAGCCTTGTTAAGGTCAGGCCAACGCTCAAGGCGGAATTTAATGTTCACGCCTAGGGCATCCATAGATTTTTTCCACACTTCGTCGAGCGGCCGTTGCGTGCCGTCAGGCACGGAGCCGAAAAGTAATTCGAGCTTTCCACCGTTGGGCAATTCGCGATAGCCGTCTCCGTCAATATCTTTGTAGCCGTATAAATCCAGCAACGCCTTGGCCTTGGATAAACTATATTCCTTAGCGATGCCGCGAAAGTTTGGATCGTAACCGACCAAACCTGGCGGCAATAAAGTCTCCGCGCGTATCGCCTGACCTCTACGCGCGATATTGACTTCTTCGTCTCCGTTGTAAGCTAGATTCATCGCGCGGCGCAAAGCGATTTTTTCCGGTGTGTAACCGCCAATAACCGGATCTTCAAGATTATAAAAAGCGGTGAGCGTAATTTCCATTTGTGGCTCACGCTGCATAATAATGCCGCGCTTTACCAGACTTGGCGCTAGCTTACCGCCTGGTGCGACAGTGTTGGTAAAATCGTCTGGTACCTGCTCGAAATAGTCAAATTCATTGCTGAGAAAAGCAGTCCAGCGCGGCTGCGGTTCTTCGATAATGGAAATTTCAATGCGCCCAGCAATTGGCAAGCGCTTGCCCTTAAGGTTTTCTACAATCGCGCGATCATAATCATTATCTTCGGGCGTAGCCTCGAAATACTCTTCACGGAAATTCGGGTTGGCCTCGAGCACCATTTTACTGGAGCGGCGCCATTCTTTGAGAGTAAAGGCGCCAGTACCGACCGGATGCGAACGCACTTCCGGCGGACTGCCAAGATATTCCACTACTTCACGCGCTACCGCGCCGCTGGTCGCCATCGCCATAATGTATTGAAAATTGTAATCAGGCTCTTTGAGTTTTATGCGTAAGGTATAACGATCCAGCACTTGCAAACCGTCTATCGGCGTGTCGTAATCAAACTTGCTGCCTTTACGCGCTTTGGCCATCAATTCATCGGCGCCAATGATTTTGCCTTCGAAAAAATACAAGTTCGGCGATTTCACCTCGGGGTCGTAAAAACGTCGTAGCGAGTAGGCATAATCCTGCGCAGTCAATTCACGTTTTTTTTCCTTGAATGCGGCATGGTCAGAAAAGTAAATACCGGGCTTGAGATGAAAAGTGTAAGTTGCACCATTGTCTGTCACTTCCGGCATGGCAACCGTAGTATTGGGTTTGAGTTTGACTGGACGGGCGAGATAATCGTAGGTGAGCAACGGATCGAAAATGGCGAGCAATATGTAATTGGAATAACGGTCTGATTCCTGAGCGGGGTCAAAGCCGGTCTCAGCGACGCGGAAAGCAAAACGCACTGTCTTGTTCATATCCGCCGCATGAACAAAACTCGCTGTCAGCGCGAGCGCCAGAACAGCGAACCATTGGATCAGCTTCATTCGGGCCATCGGGGACTCTCCTCCTCGGGTAAAGCGTTATTTTTGTGTGCTCAATGTAGCATTACCAGCGCCATCCGTACATGGGGTATTTTGCGCCGTTTGAAACATGGCTCCCGCCGCATTTGGCTTGGTTTATAATCCTTTGCATCATTACACGAAAGGAACAACATGGGCTTTCTCGCCGGCAAACAAATCCTGATCACGGGCTTACTCAGCAACCGCTCCATCGCTTACGGCATCGCACAGGCGATGCACCGCGAAGGCGCGACCCTGGCGTTCACATACCAAGGCGAAGGTGTTAAGGAGCGCGTGGTCAAGCTGGCGGCGGAATTCGGCAGCGACATCATTCTTCCCTGCGACGTAAGCATAGACCAGGAAATTACCGCGTTGTTCGACGCGCTGGGCAAAAAATGGGATGGCCTCGACGGCATCGTGCATTCCATCGCCTTCGCGCCGCGCGAAGCGATTTCCGGCGCGTTTCTCGACGGCATGACGCGGGAGAATTTCCGCATGGCGCATGACATTAGCGCCTATAGTTTCGCTGCGCTGGCGAAAGCTGGGTTACCGATGATGAAAGGCCGCAAAGCGGCATTGGTCACGCTGACTTATCTCGGCGGCGTGCGCTCGATGCAAAATTACAATTTGATGGGCGTCGCCAAAGCCAGCCTCGACGCCACCATGCGCTACCTCGCCTTCGACCTCGGCCCGCAAGGTATACGCGTTAACGCGATTTCCGCCGGACCAATTAAAACTTTAGCCGCAGCGGGCATCGGCGGCTTCGGCAAAATTTTGCATTTCGTCGCCGAGAATTCACCCATGCGTCGCAATGTGACCATCGAAGAAGTCGGCAACACCGCCGCGTTTTTGTGCAGCGATTTAGCCTCAGGGATTACCGGCGAAATCACTTATGTGGATGGTGGGTTCAATACGACGGTGGCGGGAATGGCGGAATAGGTATTAGCATAACTATTTGATTATATTAAATAATTTATCGTTGGCGTAAAGTACTCCATGCGGCGGCATGCTTCTTTGTCATCCTGAGCAATAGCGAAGGATCTGCTTTTTGGTTTTGATTTGACGTACATAACAACAGATTCTTCGCTATCGCTCAGAATGACAGCTTGGTGTACTGTGCGCACCGGGCGCCCTACTCGCGCAAATCGAAGAAAGAAATGGTTACCCTTCTGCGCCGCTGATATTTGTGTGGTGAATCGGGGGCCGTCGGCGAGAACCTGTTTGAGCTACGCGGTGATGCAGATTTCAATTGAAGGTGAGAGCGGGTTTTCTCGCCGCAGCCGGTTTAATAAGAACGGCCACCACAGAAATAGCGGCGACAAAAACCAAAAAATAAAAAGCAGCGCGGCGGGATCGCCTTTTTTGGTTACTTTTTTGGCGAAGCAAAAAAGTGACTAGCCGCCGGGCTACCCCCGGCAATGCTAATTTGTGCACAGCGGTAAGAGCCTAGATACGAACAACTTACACCCATCCCCACCCTAACCCTCCCCGCGAAAGGGAGGGGACGTCGCGTATCGCAGACTGGCGCTGATAAGCCCAGCGCATTTGCATCATGGCTTTACACACCATTGTTGCCGCCCCAACATTTCCACACCATCTCAACCTTCCCGCGTCGAGGCGAAGAAGCCTGTCATCCTGAGCGATAGCGAAGGTTCTGTTTTTCACTTTTTATTTGACGCGCGCAAAAGCAGATACTTCACTTCGTTCAAAATGACAAACAAAAAAATAGCGCACCAGGGTGCGCCATTTTTTCGATCTGATTAAAGCTCAACGTTTACTGCACTTCTTTTTTCTGTATCATCGCGTCGTTTATTTTCACGCTGGTGCCTGCGCGCAAGCTGGCGAGAAAACCATTCAAGTCTTGTTGCACCGACGCGGACTTGATGCGCTCGCTGTAATTTTTGCGTTTGGCATCGTCTATCGCGCCGCCGTCTTGAACTTGCGTCAGCTTGATGACCAGATAACCTTGCGGTGTATCTACGCCCGCGTAAGCGGGCAATTTGCCGGAGGGGATTTTGAAGGCTTCTGCCGCCGCTTGCGGCGGCAAGGTCGGCGCGGGTTTGTCGCGGGCGATTTTCAACGGCGTAGCCCATTTCGACCCGGCTAATTCCTTGCCCGCTTTCACTGCGGCCAATTGCGCTTGTCCTTCTTTGCTCGCCGATTTCGCCGCGTCTTCGCGGATCAGCTTTTGCTGTATTTGTGCTTTAACTTCGTCAAATGGTTTGATCGTTGCGGGCTTGGATTCGAGCATACGCGCGGCGACCAAAGTATTCGGCGCGGTCTCGATCGCTTCGGTGTTGCGTTTATCTTTCATTACGGCGTCGGAGAAAACAGCGTTGAGTAACTTGTCGCTGTTCAGCGGCGGCACAGCTTGCGATTTGCGCGACAGCCAATCGCTTTGCAAAACTTTGAGTTCGTATTTATCCGCAGCGGTCTTGAGACTGCCGGACTGTTCAAACACCGTCGTACCGAAGCCTTCGGCTTTTTCGCTAAAGGCTTTTTCACCTTTTTGTTTTTTCAATTCCTGCTGAATTTCACCAGAAGCTTCGGATAAGCTACGCACTTTTTCCGGTTTGATGTCGTTAAGCTGGATGATGTGATAACCGAAATCGGATAAAACCGGCTGGCTGATTTCAGCTTTTTTCATCGAGAAGGCAGCGTCCTGAAACGGTTTGACCATCATGCCCTTGCCGAAGAAACCCAACTCGCCGCCCTGCTTACCCGAACCCAAGTCTTGCGAATGTTTTTTTGCCAACTCGGCAAAGCTCGAAGGATTTTTCTTTGCCTGTTGATACAAATCATCGGCTTTTTCTTTAGCGGCTTTTTTCTCGGCATCAGTCGCGGTCGGCGCGGCGTTAATCAAAATATGGCTGGCTTTGCGTTGCTCGCCTTCTTTATATTTGTCGGTATTGGCGTCGTAGAATTTTTTTACTTCTTCGTCGCTGATCTTGATTTGCTGGCCCAATTGGTCGGCGGACAACACCAAATATTCCAGCTTGGCCTGCACCGGGATTTCAAATTCCGGCTGATGCGCGTCGTAATAAGCCTTGGCCGCGCCGTCGGCGAGTTTTACTTGCGGGATGAATTGTTCCGGCGTGAAATTGGCGACGCTGATTTCGCGCGTTTGTTCTTGTGCGCGGATGAAATTATCCACCACGGTTTGCGGCACGATCGGCGTATCGGTCACAGCTTCGCGCAATTGCTGTATTTGTATATCTTCGCGCATGCGCGCTTCGAAGCTGCGCTCGGTATAACCGGAGCTGCGCAAGAAGGTCTGATATTTGGTTTTGGAGAATTTGCCGTCTTCCTGGAAATTTGGAATCTCGGCGATACGCTTGGCGAGACGCGCGTCGGAAATAGCCATGCCGGCGTCGGCGGCTTCTGCCACCAACAAACGATTGTTGATCAGATTATCCAGCACGGCTTTGCGCGCTTCCGGATTGTCCATCGCCGCTGCGTCGTATTGTGCGCCGAGGATGGATTGCATTTGCTGTTGCTGCGTGCGGTAGGCGTTGTTGAATTCGTTGACGGAAATTTCCTGTCGCCCTACGCGTGCTGCGGCATCACTGCCGCCGCTGTTGCGTACATACGAATCCAAGCCGAACAAGGCAAAGGGGACGAGAATCAAAACCAAAATGACTTTAGCGAATTTACTTTGCGCTTTTTCGCGCAGGTTTTGTAACAGCATGGCAATGTCCGTCTGCGTTTGTGAAAAAGGGCGAACTTGCGTTCGCCCCTCTCGGTTGTTGGCGGAGTGGACGGGACTCGAACCCGCGACCCCCGGCGTGACAGGCCGGTATTCTAACCAACTGAACTACCACTCCAAGTATTCCATTTCTAAATCCATCAACTCATTGTCGGCTTCGCCTTGCCGTGCTACTTGCACTGTCTTCGGCTCGCCTTCGCGATTTGATGGATTTAGAAACGGAATAACCATTTAAAAATCACTGGTGGGTGCTGACGGGATCGAACCGCCGACATTCGCCTTGTAAGGGCGACGCTCTACCAGCTGAGCTAAGCACCCGAAGCCGTGCATATTACTGCATTTAGCGCGATTTTTCCAGTGATGAATGAGGGAGTTTTATCTGACGACTCATCGCGCCGACATATTTTACACGCGGGGTAGATTGTATAACTATATGAATAATATAAATAATTTATGGCAATCGAGATGCGCTGTTTTTTCGCTCGCTTAAACTGCAGAAAATAATCCGCGAAAAAAAAGCGCGGCCTTGGCCGCGCTTCGAATCTACTCTAGTGAAAAATCAATGCTTGATTTGCACCGCCGCGACATCCGGCTTGGCCGCAATCGGCGCCACGTCGGATTTGGTTTCCAGCAACGGCTCGGGCTTGCGCTCCAGGGCCATCTCCAACACTTGGTCGATCCAACGTACCGGATGGATATCGAGATGGTTTTTGATGTTGTCGGGAATCTCGATCAAGTCCTTGGTGTTTTCTTCCGGGATCAACACGGTCTTGATACCGCCGCGATGCGCTGCCAATAACTTTTCTTTCAAACCACCGATAGGCAGCACTTCACCGCGCAAGGTGATCTCGCCTGTCATCGCCACGTTGGCGCGCACCGGTATGCCGGTGAGCGTTGAGACGATGGCGGTGCAGATACCGACACCCGCGCTCGGTCCGTCTTTCGGCGTCGCGCCTTCCGGCAAGTGGATGTGGATGTCGTTCTTGTCGTGGAAATCTTCGGGGATACCCAAAGTTTTCGCACGCGCACGCACGACGGTGAGTGCTGCCTGAATCGACTCCTGCATCACTTCGCCCAACTTACCGGTCGTCGTGGTTTTGCCTTTACCCGGCACACGCACTGCTTCGATGGTAAGCAACTCGCCGCCGACTTCGGTCCATGCAAGTCCGGTGACTTGGCCGACTTGGTTGTTCTTTTCCGCCATGCCGTAATCGAAACGACGCACACCGAGATATTTGTCGAGGTTGCGCGCATTGACGCTGACCTTGCCTTCTTTTTTCTTGCCGGTAAGCAAAGCGGTGACGACTTTACGGCAGATCTTGGCGACTTCGCGGTCGAAGCTACGCACACCCGCTTCACGCGTGTAATAGCGCGCGATGTCGCGCAACGCGGTTTCGGCGATAATCAATTCGCCTTCCTTCAAGCCGTTGGCCTTCATCTGTTTCGGCACTAAATATTTCTGCGCGATGTTGATTTTTTCGTCTTCGGTGTAGCCGGACAAACGGATCACTTCCATACGATCCAGTAACGGGCCGGGAATATTCAGCGTATTCGCCGTCGCGACAAACATCACGTCGGATAAATCGTATTCGACTTCGATATAGTGATCGACGAAGGTATGGTTCTGTTCCGGATCCAGCACTTCGAGCAGCGCCGATGACGGATCGCCACGGAAGTCCATGCCCATTTTGTCCACTTCGTCGAGCAGGAACAGCGGATTACGCACGGCGACTTTGCTCATGTTTTGCAAAATCTTGCCGGGCATCGAGCCGATGTACGTACGACGATGGCCGCGGATTTCCGCTTCGTCGCGCACGCCGCCCAGCGACATGCGAACGAATTTACGATTGGTCGCACGCGCGATCGATTGGCCGAGCGAAGTCTTACCGACGCCGGGTGGACCAACTAGACAGAGGATCGGCGCTTTCAGTTTATCCACGCGTTGTTGCACGGCGAGGTATTCGACGATGCGCTCTTTCACTTTTTCCAGACCGTAATGGTCTTGATCGAGCACTTCGCCGCACACGGTTAAATCGGTGGCGACTTTGGTTTTCTTTTTCCACGGCAAGGCGACCAAGGTGTCGATGTAGTTGCGCACCACGGTGGCTTCCGCCGACATGGGCGACATCAGGCGCAATTTTTTCAACTCGGCTTCGGCTTTAGCGCGGGCCTCTTTGGGCATGTGCGCGGCCTTGATTTTTTTCTCCAGCTCGTCGATGTCGGCCGATTCGTCGCCGTCACCGAGTTCTTTCTGGATCGCTTTCACTTGCTCGTTCAAATAATATTCGCGCTGCGATTTTTCCATCTGACGCTTGACGCGGCCACGTATGCGCTTCTCGACTTGCAAAATATCGATTTCGGTTTCGAGCAGGCTGAGCAAATGTTCGAGCCGCAGTTTTATATCGGGCATTTCAAGTATCTGCTGCTTCTGCTCCAACTTTAGTGGCAAATGCGCAGCGATGGTGTCGGACAAACGCCCTGCCCCGTCGATACCGGCGAGCGAGGTCAACACTTCCGGCGGAATTTTTTTGTTGAGTTTAACGAATTGATCGAACTGCGACACCAAGGTGCGGCGCATGGCTTCGATCTCGTGATTATCGGCGCCGAGCTCGTCCATCAATTCGATTTCGCCGTTGTAATGCGTATCAAGATCGATGATCTGCTTGATGCGCACGCGTTGGCCGCCCTCGACCAATACCTTGACGGTGCCGTCAGGCAATTTCAACATTTGCAAAATGCTGGCGAGACTGCCGATGTCGTATAAATCTTCCGGCACCGGCTCGTCTTTGGCGGCAGATTTCTGCGCGACCAGCACGATGCTCTTGCCCGATTCCATCGCGGTTTCTAAAGCCTTGATAGATTTCTGGCGACCAACAAATAAAGGGATGACCATGTGCGGGAACACAACCACATCACGCAATGGTAAAAGAGGATGGACTTGGGACTGGTTAGTTGACATGGTGCTCACCTTTCATTCAAAGATACATTTCAGTTGGGGACTTAAATGCAGTATTCAAGCTATTCACTTAAATACCACCCCGGCGGATGAGCGCATGTGGCGCGGCGTAACAAAAAACTCTAATATAATCAAATAGTTACACGCCAGCCACTTTGGGTT
>JAYVGF010000103.1:0-7130 GCA_043772415.1 Betaproteobacteria bacterium | reverse complement strand
TCTGCTTCTTCGGTTTTTTCTTCACGCAATAAGGCTTCTATTTTCGCCAGCCAAGGCTGCGCGGCACTGTAGGTTACAGCAGCATCCGCTTCACTGGCTTGACTTGATTTGCGCAGGGGTTCCGGTGCAGCTGCCGGTCTTGCGCTCTCCAGATTGGCCGATGACGAAGGTGCGGCAGCCGCTACCCGAGCAGATTTGCTGCGTGATGCAGAAGTGTTTTCAGCAGCGGAAGCAACAACAGGCGCGGGCGCTGCAACTGGTGCTGGTGCTGGTGCTGGTGCTGGTGCTGCAGCTATAGACGCGCCAGCAACCGACGTAGCTTTGTCGGCAACACTACCTGCGACACTTCCTGCGGCTCCTGCAGCGGCGGTAGAGGTATCAGCCTGCTGGACTGTCTGTGTTCGACTTTCTACTGGCGCCATTTTCATTGGATCTGGTGGCGCTATCTTGGCCACTGCTGGTTTGTCATCCGCAGCGGTATTTTTCATCTCCACCGGCGGAAAGGCTTGCGGGCTTGTTACGGGTTTATTACCGGCCGACTGGCTGGTTGGTGGTAACTTTATACTTTGCGCCAATTTTGGTTCCGGCGCTTTTGGTTGCGGCGTCTCGGGTTGCGCCATTTTTGCTTTGGCTCGTTCAACCGGCTCCAGTTTACGCACTGGTGATGTTGCCGCTGCAGCCGACGGTTTATTCGCCTCGACGCCAGCTAACTTGCCTCCAAAGCTGTCGCCGCGTGATTGCTTGGCTTCTTCCGCTACTACTATCGGCGCCGATTCAATTGGTATTTCATCCGATTTTTTCTGAAAATCCGTCATGGTCAAAGTCAACGATGCGCTGATGACCAGCACGGCGGCGATGGAAAGCGGCACCTGCCATTTGCGCCAACCCTCAACGCCGACTGGCTTTGGGCGTGCGTTTACCTCGCGCCGCGAGGCGGCGAGTATGGACGAATCTACCTCTACCCCGGGCAGGTCGAGCGCGATTTGTTTATACGAATCCGACAAATGCGATTTGCCCTTGAGATACTCGTCGAGTATTTTGTCTTCTGCCTGATTTACTTTAGGTGCTTTCATACAACCTCCATCAAACCGCTACGCAACTTACTTAACGCATAGCGTAAACGGCTTTTCGCCGTTTCGGCGTTCACTTTAGTCGCAACGGCGATTTCTTCAATGCTCATATCGGCTTCTTCGTGCAGCAAAAAAGCTTCGCGCTGCGCTTCGGGCAAGCTTTGCAATAAGCGCAAAAATTCTGTTGCGCCTTGTTTGGCTGCAAGCACGCGATCCGGTTGATGAACGTCGCCTGCCGGGATATTTGCCAGCATATCGTCACCATCTTCGTCATCACGCGGGTAAGACAACGGTACTTCGCGTCCGGTTTCGCGGTAATGATCGATCAGGCGATTATGCGCGATGCTATATATATAAGTAGAAAAACGCGCCCGTACAACATAGGACGCACGCGCCTTGATCAAGTTCATCCATACTTCCTGGAATAACTCCTCAGCTACGCCGCGATCACGACATTGACGCAGCAGGTAACGAAACACGCCGCCCTTATGCCGCGTGTATAAGATTTCAAATGCAGCAGCGTCACCAATCTGGTAACGCTGCATTAATTCTTCGTCAGTGTCATCGGCCAGGGTCATTTCCGTTAGTTTAACGGAGATTGCCACTGGTGCGAATGCGGCGGCGTTTTGCACCTTTTATTGCCACCAGCGGCGCGGTGGATCGGGCACAAACTGATTGGGAAATGGACTTACTGCAATCGGTGGCGAATAAGGCATCACGCCGCGCGAAATAAGATTGCGTTGGCTGTCGTAATAAATAGAGATGATTTCATCTGGTGTCGATGACTGGCGCTCGAACTTCACCACTTGTATGGATGAATCGACAGTACGGCCATGACCGGTGCCGAGCGATTTATCACGCATCAGCGGCGCGGAAGCTATGCGTCCTGCGCTGTCGCCACGCGATTCCGCTGCAGACTGCACACTCGGCGCAGCAGGCGCTGATTGCGCAATACTTGAATCGGCTGACTTCGATTCCCTGCGCGCGGAAGGTGATGCGGGATAATTGTAAATTGGCGGTTCGGAGTAAGTGAGCGGCGGCGTTTCGTATTTGCGTCGGAAAAGCGCGACACCGATGACGCCGACATTATCCGGGCGACCCGTTCGCGCGGCATAGGAATCGGGCAATGAGGTGAAATAAAATGAAGCGACATGGTCATTGGTTTTTCGCCAGCCCATGATGTCGTAACCATCACCGTTATAAAAAATATAACCGCGTTGGTTCAGCCCCGCCGTTTCGCCACTCAATACATTGACACCATCAACTGAAGTCACCGCGAGAAAGTCGCTGCCCATCTGGTTGCGTACGCGAATTTGATATTCGTTACCCGGTTTGCCCGCCACATAATATTTTCCGTCGTGGTGATACACCGGCAGTACGCGATTTTCTGTGCGGTCATACAAAGAAATATCGGCGTAAGTACCGACGGCGTGAACTGGCAGGGAAAAACTGGCGGCAAAAATAGAGGCGATAAATAAAAGTGATTGCATGTCGTGCTCCCGTATTGAGTAAATTGTGTGGCTACGGAAGCTGTAAACGACGTGATTTTGTTAAAGGGTTAAGCGCTAGGAAATATTTTCACTCTATAAAATATTCAATAAAATCAAATGGTTATATTCCAACCTAACGATTTGATATTAGGTTTTTTCTGCGCGCTTTTCTTTATTCGACTGCCTGCGCTGCGGCGGCTCCAACATGGCATGAATGGCAGGCAACATGAGTTTCACCGCGCGCTTACCTTCTTCAATCGCAATCTCCGCGCGATGATAATCCATCAGCCCCAGATGTCCGAGCTTCGGGGCAAGCAAAATATCGGCGGGCTCGCCCGCAAGACGCGCGCGCGTGATGCGCACTTGCATGATGTTAATACTGGTTTCCACCACGCTGACAAATGATGGCATATCAATTTTGCCTTCTAGCGCCGGGCTTTTTAGCATACCGGTTCCGGCCAGCACCCAGTTTTTCATTTTGTTGGTGAGCGTGGACGATATCTCGAAGCCTTCCGGTTTTTTATTCAGCGTATCGGCCGGATCTTCTGCTGCCCTGAGGTGACTGCCGATGGTGTCGGAATTCAAATCCACCGCAATCACCACATCCGCGCCCATTGCGCGCGCGAGCGAAACAGGCACTGGGTTTACTAATCCGCCATCGACCAACCACACATCATCCCGCAGCACTGGGCTGAACAAACCGGGAAAAGCGATCGATGCGCGCACGGCCTCAAGCAAATCACCATCACGCAACCAAATTTCGCGCCCGGTTTCCAGCTCGGTTGCTACAGCACCGAACGGCAAGGCTAATTTATTGATCGGTTTGTTTTCGAGCCGGCTGCGGAAGAAATCGATCAACTTATTGCCGCGTATGATGCCGCCACTAAAACTCAAATCGAGCATGCTCACCATATGGCGCCAGGTCAGCCGGGTGACCCACTCTTCCAGCCAATCGAGTTCTTTCGCGGTGTACATCGCACCGACCAACGCACCTGCAGAGGTGCCGCATACCACATCCGGGTGAATGCCTTCTTTTTCCAGCGCGCGGATGACACCGATGTGTGACCAGCCTCGCGCGGAACCGCCGCCAAGAGCCAATCCAATTTTAGGTCTACGCTTTGCCATGATTTATTTACGAGACGGACTATTTATAAAGTATTGTTATTTCGAGCAGAGCGAAGAATCTGCTTTTATTGTGAGAAAAATTTTTGCCAATTTCTGGCAGCAGCGGAACTCAACATGTTTCGCGTGCGCACGGCGCGCCCTAAACTTTTCGCTGTCGCCAGTCACCTAAAATTACTGATTCACATCCAGCAATTCCACATCAAACATAAGCGTAGCATTCGGCGGAATCACGCCGCCTGCACCGCGCGCGCCATAGCCCATCTGCGGTGGAATGATCAAGTTGCGTTTGCCGCCGGCCTTCATTCCGACCACACCTTGATCCCAGCCTTTAATCACTTGGCCGCCGCCGAGGTTGAATACAAATGGTTCATTGCGATCGACCGAGCTATCAAACTTTGCGCCCTTGTTTTCCGGCTTGCCCGGCTCATACAACCAACCGGTATAATGCACGCGCACCAATTTGCCCGACACCGCTTCTTTGCCTTTGCCGACTACGATGTCTTTTTTCACCAGATCGATAATGGCCGCCGCATCCGCAGCGGCAGGCGCGGCAACAGGCGCAGCTTTATCCTGGGCACAAGCAGCGATCGGCAAAAAAGAAGCCGACAGCATGAGAGTGGAAAGCAAAAGAGATGACGATTTCATGAAAAGCTCCTTGAGTGAATAAATCCTGCAGTAGTATTTTAGGCGAGACTCAGGCCTGCCTCAACCAATTTAAGTTAGAGTATGATGCAATTTTCTAGGTAACGTATTGTCATCATGGCCAAACCGAAGAAACGCGTCACCGTCTTTTCCGACTACATCTGCCCTTTTTGCTATATCGGCGATCTGCGATTGGCGAAAATTGCCAAAGGTGCCGCCTTCGACATTGACTGGCGCTTTATGGAAATTCACCCCGATACACCCGCCGAGGGCATGCCGCTGTCCGAGCTCGGTTACCCGCAGGAACATTGGGACATGCTGATGACCAACCTGCAACGCATGGCGCGGCAGGAAAAAGTCGAGTTAGCCAATCGAAGCTTTACTACCAATTCGCATAAAGCCATGTTGCTCGCTGAAGCGGCACGCCAGCGCGAACCGATAGCGTTCAAAAAATTACATACCCGATTATTTGAAGCGTATTTTGTCGAACAACAAAATATCGGCGATGAAGCAGTCCTGAGAAAACTGGCTGCCGAAGCGGGCATGACGGACGCGACAGTGTATGCCGCATGGAGTGACCAAGCTTACGAAAACAAATTGCGCGAAAACCTCGAAGCCGCCGCGATGTTGGAAATTACCGGCACGCCGACGTTCGTCATTGATGATCAGATTTTATCCGGCGCGGTGCCGACGGGAATGCTGGCGGAGTTATTAGTGGAATACGAAGGGCCGACTTAATATCGGCCACGATCAAATATAAAAATTGTTAATTACCCTTCTCACCTGAGATAGCTGTACCGTTATTACGCGCCTGCTCAATGGCTGCAGGATCAACCACTTTCACATCGCTAGGTATGGAACGATCGCGACGAGGAATATTACTTCCGGTTGTGTATTCTTTTTCTTCGGCTACGCTGACATTATTACTCTGAGGCATAGCACAACCTGCTACAGCTATTAAATATAATCCTGCAAAAATAACTTTCTTCATTACGGCTCCCGAACAAGATTTTAATATCACCGTAATGAATTATCTGCTACTCAATTTAAGTGGTCAACCAAACTCGATACTATATGCACAGCGCCTCACTTTGCCAGCAGCCTCTCGAATGGCTCAAGCTCTGGGCCATCCACCAATCTCAAGTCTTTGATTAACCGACCTTTATCCAACATGATTATCCGATCAGTAGAATGTATCGTCTCAGGCCGGTGGGCGACAATGATGCGCGTGACCTCAGTAGAGCGGATGGCGGCATTGACTGCTTTTTCCCGCTCAATATCCAGATGGCTGGTTGCTTCGTCCAGTAACAATATCCCCGGACGATGATATAGCGCCCGCGCAATCAGCACTCTTTGTTTTTGCCCGCCGGACAACACCGTGCCCATATCACCTATCAGCGTGTTGTAATCCATCGGCATGGCGGCAATGTCGTCATGCACTGCTGCCTGCCGCGCACATTCTTCAATCCGTATCGGATCGAGGTATTCGGAAAAAAAACTGATGTTGTCGGCGATGGAACCGGCGAACAGTTGATCATCCTGCATCACCACGCCGAGCATAGAACGATAACGCTCTATGCCTATATTTGCCAATGGACGGCTTTCCACCAAAATTTCACCTTCTGTCGGGCTCAGCAAGCTGGCGAGAATTTTTAGTAACGTTGTCTTACCGCAACCGGAAGGGCCGACTATCGCCACCGTCTCGCCGGGATGGATGGTGAAATTTATTCCGTCCAGCACCCATGGCTCGTTGTCGCCGTAGCGAAAACGCAAATTGCGTACTTCGATGGCAACTCGTTGCGGATCTTCTATGCGGCCTATCCCCTGGTCGCGCGGTTCCGGCTCGGCGAGGGCTATATCGGCCAAACGCTCGGAGTGCAGACGTAACATATGCAAATCCAGCGCTTTGTCGATGAGGTCGCTGACACGCGTCAGAAATTGATCCTTATAGGCTATAAATGCCAGCAACATGCCGACTGAAAAAGTATTATCCAACACGCGCTTCGCGCCTAGCCACACCACCAGTATGGCGAGCAGCCCGGTCAAAGCCATATAGCCGTGGCGGAAAAAAAGATTTAGCTTTTGCGTGGTCAATTGGCGGTTAATGGTTTGCACCAACAGATTAAGCCAATGGGCGCGACGAGAATTCTGGCCATTGAATAATTTAATGGTTTTAATGCCACGCAAAGTTTCGAGAAAATGACTATCGCGTCGCGCTGCCCACACTATCGCTTCTGATGATGCCTGACGCAAAGGTTGATACGACGCCCAGCGCAGCAGGCCGTACAACAAGGCTCCGGCCGATACCACTAATGCCAACACTGGCGCATAGAGGAACATAACTATCAGCGTAATCACGGCGAGCAAGCCGTCGAGTATCACTTCGACTACATCGGTGGTGACGGCTTGCAAAATAGTCTCCTGCGAGCCAAAACGCGACATCACATCACCCATGTATCGCCCCTCGAAAAACGCCGAGGGCAAGCTGACGAGATGGGAAAAAAGATTGGCGCGCCCCTGCACTTTAAGCGACGCACCCAAAGCAATCAGCATCCAGCCGCGCATGGCAGAAACCGAAACTCTGACGAACAGTAACAACAGAAAGCCCAACGCAAGCGTAAGCAGTAGATCGAAGTCCGCCGTGACCAGTGCATGGTCTATCACCCACTGCATAAAAAACGGCGCCGCCACGGCGCAAACTTCTATCGCCAATGCCAGCAAAAAAATTTGGCCCAATGAACGCTTGAGCCCTACCATACGGCCCACCAACGCGCGCAGGCGCAATCGCGGCGCAACTTGCACG